>DASWUW010000845.1:0-2698 GCA_036406335.1 Trebonia sp. | reverse complement strand
CCCTCGGCCAGCAGTGCCTGGTCGATCTCCTCGCGGTAGCGCTTGGCGTCCGCGTCCGGGTCGATCGGCTGCGCGTTGGCCGGGTCGTCCTCGGCCGCGTTGTACCGCTCCCAGTCGTCATACCGCTGGATGTAAAGCGTCATGCCGATACGCATGGGAATCCCTCACTTGCCTCGTCGCAGGGGTGCTTCGGACCCGGAGCGGACCTGAGGCCCGCATCGCGAGTCGAAATGCGTGGTGACTAGACAGCTGCCGTTTAACTAGACAGTCTGTATGCGCCCCTGGAAGGTGTCAACCGGGCATTTTCTAGCGGAAGTCTTCCTCCCGGTACTCGCCGCCGGGCCGCTGGCCGGCCCGGGCGGCCTCGGCCTGGCGAAGCTCGACCCGCCGGATCTTGCCGCTGATCGTCTTGGGCAGGTCGGCGAACTCCAGCCGGCGGATCCGCTTGTAGGGAGCCAGGTTGTCCCGGCAGAACGCGAGGATGTCGCCGGCCAGTTCCCGGCTCGGCTCGGCCCCGGCGACCAGGACGACGTACGCTTTCGGCACCGCCAGCCGCACCGCGTCGGGCGCGGGCACCACCGCGGCCTCGGCCACCGCCGGGTGCTCGATGAGGATGCTCTCGAGCTCGAACGGGCTGATCCGGTAGTCGCTGGCCTTGAACACGTCGTCCGCCCGGCCCACGTAGGTCACGTAGCCGTCGGCGTCCCGCCCGGCCACGTCGCCGGTGTGGTAGCGGCCGCCCGCGAAGGCGGCCTCGTTCCGCTCCTCGTCGCCCCGGTAGCCGACCATGAGCCCGACCGGGCGCTCGGGCAGGCAGTCAACGCAGATCTCGCCTTCCCGGCCGGGTGCGTCCGCCACCTCGCCGGTGGCCGGGTCGACCAGCGTGATCGAGAAGCCCGGCATCGGCCGTCCCATCGACCCGGCTTTTACCGGCTGCCCGGGGGAGTTGCCGATCTGCAGGGAGGTCTCCGTCTGCCCGAAGCCGTCCCGGATGGTGATCCCCAGCTCCCGGCGGACCACCTCGATGACCTCCGGGTTGAGCGGCTCGCCCGCCCCGACCAGCTCGCGCAGGCTGAGCTGGTCCCGCCAGGCGGCCAGGTTCTCCTGGATCAGCATCCGCCACACCGTGGGCGGCGCGCAGAAGGTGGTGACCCGGGCGTCGCGCAGCGTGTCCAGCATCGCCGCGGCATTGAACCGCTCGTAGTTGTACAGGCAGATGGTGGCGCCGGCGATCCAGGGCGCGAAGACGCACGACCACGCGTGCTTGGCCCAGCCCGGGCTGGAGACGTTGAGGTGCACGTCTCCCGGCTGCAGGCCGATCCAGTACATCGTCGACAGGTGCCCCACCGGATAGCTGACCTGCGTATGCTCCACCAGCTTGGGCAGCGCGGTCGTGCCCGAGGTGAAGTACAGCAGCAGCGGGTCGTCGGCGCTGGCCGGCTGGTCCGGCCCGTACACCGGGGCCGCCTGCGCGCTGTCGGCGTAGCTGAGCCAGCCGGGCACGTCGCCGCCGACCGCGACCCGCACGTAGTCGCCCGGCACCTCGGCGAACCGGGGCCCCAGGCCGGCCTGGGCGATCACCGCGCTCACCTCGCCCCGGTCCACCCGGTCGCGCAGGTCGGCGTCGGCCAGCAGCGTGGTGGCGGGGATCATGACCGCGCCCAGCCGCATAACCGCCAGGGTCGTCTCCCACAGCTCGACCTGGTTACCCAGCAGCACCAGGACGTGCGCACCGGGCCGGACGCCGTGCTGGCGCAGCCAGCCCGCGAGCCGGGCCGAGCGCAGCGACAACTCGGCGAAGGTGTAGGAGGCGTCCCGGCCGTCTTCCTCGATCAGCCGCAGCGCCGCGCGGTCCGGGTGCTCGGCCGCGAGCACCGCGTCGAACCAGTCCACCGCGAAATTGAACGTGGCCGGACGGGGCCAGCTGAACTTGGCATAGGCCGTCTCGTAGTCAGTGCGGTGCGCCAGCAGGAAATCCCGGGCCGCACGGAACTGACCGGTAGGAGTCGTCATGAAGCGAGGATGGCATAAACGTTTTTGGATGTCACTGCGGGCCTATTCCACCCTGCCTCGCCGGTTTCCGCTGGCGAGACGGACACCGGTCGGCCGCGGCCAGCCGGCCCGGCCGGCACCTAGTGGGTCTCGGTACCGGACTCGGAGGACGCCGTACCGAGCTGAGGGCACGACTGCCGCTCTCGACGCCCGGGACTTCCCGTCCGGCCATCGCGGCTGCTGGGGAGCGCGGATTCGCCTGGCTGGGCGCGGAAATTGCCCTCTTGACAGCGGCGAGACACAGACTTAGCTTTCTAGTCACATGACATAGTGGCTAGTCAAACTACAGCTAGACAACCAGCGCTGAACCGGTTGCGCCACAAGCCGGCCGGTTCACTAGCGGTCACCTGCTGCGGGCATGGGCCAGGGAGGGCACATGCGGGAAAGCCTGAGAAATACCGGAAGGCGTCAATTCTGAGACGCCGAAACGCGGACTCGGCGAGCGGTCACTCCTGAATTCTGCCCTGTCCTTTTCCGGCTGAGCTCATTCTCTGAGCCAGCCGGATAACCGCCAATTCTTGCACCTGTTTCCGGTGCCTAGTTCCGCATGGTGTTTGCCCAGCCCTATCCGAACGATGCGCAAGGACGCGGTCGAACGGCGGAAGGTAGAAAGAATGAGCCAGACCACAGCGACGCGGCGCCGGAC
>DASWUW010000844.1:0-10985 GCA_036406335.1 Trebonia sp. | reverse complement strand
CGCGTTCCAGCGGCGTGATCGCGTCGTAGATGGTGGACAGCCCGGGCCCCCACGCGCCGATCGAGACCACCGCGATCGTCACGCTGGGGATGAGCGCGAACGCCTCGGCGATATCGCTCTGGCGGCGGATCGCGGTCGCGGTCGCGGCGTCGTCCACCAGCATCGGCGCGTAGACCGCGTGGGCGGTGCCGCCGCCCACGCGGGCGACCCCGCGGACCAGTTCGAGCAGGTCCTGGCCGTCGGGCGGCGGGACCGCCCCGGTGAGCTGGACAATCGGGCACGGCGGCAGCCGGGTGAGCGCGGCGGTGAGCCCGCTCAGCGTGCGCGACCAGGTCAGGCCGAGCACGTCGCCCGGCGCGATCAGGTCGGTCAGTACCTGGCCCGCGGCCTCGCCCAGTCGCAGGCGCAGCGGCGACTCGTCCTCCGGGAAGTTGAAGACGAAGGCGTGCCGCAGCCCGAAGACGGAGCAGAGCTCGGCCGACAGGCCGGCGTCGAGGGTGCCGCCGGGCAGGCCGATCTCGATCCGCACCAGCCCGCTTTCCCGGGCTGAGTCGAGCAGCCGGGCGACCCGGAAGCGGCTGATCCCCAGGCGGTCGGCGATATCGACCTTGGAGATGCCCTCCAGGTAGAACTGCCGCGCCACCCGCGCGGCGAGGACGACTTCGGACGGTCGGTCCGCCGACAAGCTGGCCATCTGTGCCTCCGTTACGTGCTCATTTGAGCGCGCACATCTCATATTTGCAGCTTTTCTTGACATTGCCTAGCCGCAAGTTCATGGTGAACTCATGTTCATCTGAGCGTCAAGCGCTCAAATGAGCGTAGCGTCCTACCGGAATCGGCGGCGCTTGGCGCCAGAGCGTCCTCAGCGCGGTGGAGGTTCATTAATGAGTTCATCCAGGTTCGCGACTACATTCAGAAAGCGCAGGCTCGCGGCCGCCGCTGCCGTGGCCGTGGCGGTCACGACCGCCGCCGCGTGCTCGAGCAGCGGCAGTTCGGGGGGCACCAGCGCGGGCAGTACCGCGGGCGGCAGCAGCACCGGCACGGTGACGGTCGCGGTGGTGTCCAACCCGCTGATCACCGGGCAGATGATCCCGCTCACCGAGTCCACGTTCGTGAAGCAGAACCCCGGCATCAAGGTCAAGTTCGTCACCTACACCGAAGGCGACCTGCGGGCGGCGATCGAGAAGGACGTCAGCACCCACAGCAACTCGTTCAACGTCGTCATGATCGGCCCCTACGAGGCGCCGCTGTTCGCCAAGAACAAGTGGCTCGTCGACCTGACTAAGACCTACACCGCGAGCGACCCGTCCTACGACGTCTCCGACCTGCTGCCCCCGGTCGCCAAGGCGCTGTCCTACCAGGGCGACCTGTACGCCGCGCCGTTCTACGGCGAGTCGTCGATGCTGTACTACAACAAGACCCTGCTCAAGGCGGCCGGGATTACCCTGCCGCTCCACCCGACCTGGGCCCAGGTCTCCGCCGCGGCGGACAAGCTGAACCAGCCGGGCAAGGAATCGGGTATCTGCCTGCGCGGGCTGGCCGGCTGGGGCGACAACGCGGCCGTGGTCGATACCGTGATCAACACCTACGGCGGCGAGTGGTACAACCCGAGCTGGCAGGCCCAGCTCAACTCGCCCGCGGACACCGCGGCGATCAACTTCTACGTCAACCTGGTGCGCAAGGACGGTGAGGCGGGCGCCTCCAACGACAGCTTCAACCAGCTGCTGACGCTCTACGGCCAGGGCAAGTGCGCGATGTGGTACGACGCCACGGTAGCGGCGACCTCGATCGCCACCACCTACCCGGCGGTCTACGCCCAGACCGGCTACGCCTTCGCGCCGGTCGTCAAGACCAAGTCCTCCGGCTGGCTCTGGTCCTGGTCGCTCGGCATCCCGCAGGGCGTGAACGACCAGGGCGCCGCCTGGAAGTTCGTCTCCTGGGCCACCTCGAAGCAGTACGACAACCTCGTCGGGGCCAAGTACGGCTGGTCGGCGGTGCCCCCCGGTACCCGGACCTCGCTCTACAGTAACCCGAGCTACCTGAAGGCGGCCGCGCCGTTCGCCGGCATCACGATCCAGTCCATCGACGGCACTGACCCTAACCACCCGACGGTGAACCCGGTGCCCTACGTAGGCGTCCAGTACGTCGACGTACCGCAGTTCGCGACCCTCGGCCTGACGTTCGGCCAGCAGATCTCGGGCGCGATCGCCGGCACTGAATCGGTGAGTCAGGCGATATCGGCCTCCCAGTCCGCGGCCTCCGCCTACACGCCAGCCGAGCTTTCCGGCAGCAACTGACGTAAGGACAGTCAAGGACATGGCGGTTCTTGAGGACGTCACCTCGCCCCCCGCGGCCGGGCTCCGGCCGCGGGGGGCGAGCGGGCGCGAGAAATGGCAGCGGCGCCTCCCGCTGCTGCCCGCACTGATCTACACCATCCTCGTCACCCAGGTCCCGTTCCTGGTGACCCTCTGGTACAGCTTCCAGAGCTACTTCTACAACGAGCCCGGCGGCGCGCACTGGACCGGGGTCTCTAACTACAAGGAAGTCTTCACCGACCCGAACTTCCGGAGCGCCCTGTGGCGCACGGTGACCATGACGGCGATCGCGGTGATCGGCGCGATGATTCTCGGCGTCTTGCTGGCGCTTCTGCTGGACAAGAAGTTCTTCGGGCGCGGCATCGTCCGCACGCTGATCATCACGCCGTTCCTGGTCATGCCGGCCGCCGCGGCGCTGATCTGGTCCGGGCCGATGCTCGACCCCCAGTTCGGACTGCTCAACTGGCTGCTCGAACCGTTCGGGGTCAATCACGTAGCCTGGCTGACCACGCACGCTTACGGGTCGGTGATCGTCGTGATGATCTGGCAGTGGACGCCGTTCATGACCCTGATCGTGCTCGCCGGCCTGCAGGGGCAGGCGGCGGACGTCCTCGAGGCGGCCAAGGTCGACGGGGCTGGCGCGCTGGCGACCTTCCGCGAGCTCACCCTGCCGCACCTGCGCCCGTACATCGAGCTCGGTATCCTGCTCGGCTCGATCTACCTGGTGACCGCCTTCGACCAGGTGCGGCTGATGACCAACGGCGGGCCGGGCAACACGACCACCACGCTGCCCTTCTACCTGTACCAGAAGGTGAACAACGCCTTCGATATCGGCGGGGCGGCCGCGGCGGGCGTGGTCACCGTGGTCCTGACGATCATCGTCGCCACCTTCGCGCTGCGGATGTTCGCCCGCGTCTTCCAATTCGATGAGGCCCGATGACCGCGATCACGACGGCCGGCGCCCCGGCGCCCGCGCCGCCCGCTCCGACCGCGCCGAAGCGCAGCCGCCGCAACCGGGAGATCTCCGGCCAGGCGGGCTGGGCGGTGCTCGGCTGGGTGGCGGGCCTCGCCTTCTTCCTGCCGATCCTGTGGATGGTGATCACGGCGTTCAAGCCGGAGTCCGCGGCGGAAACCTGGCCGCCGCGGTTCACCTTCAGCCCCACGCTGGCCGAGTTCCGGCTGGTCTTCAACGGCTCCAGCAGTGTCTGGCCGTTCGTGGAGCACTCGCTGATCGCGACGATCGGATCTACCGTGCTGGTGCTGGTGCTCGCGTTGCCCGCCTCGTACGCGCTGTCGATCCGCCCGGTGGGCAAATGGCGGGACGGGCTGTTCTTCTTCATCTCCACCAAGATGCTGCCGGTGGTCGCGGCGATCGGCCCGCTCTACGTGATCGCGCTGAAGGCACACCTGCTGGACAGCCTCTGGCTGCTGATCATCCTCTACACGGCGATGAACCTTCCGCTCGCGATCTGGATGATCCGCTCGTTCATGCTCGAGGTGCCGACCGAGATGCTCGAGGCGGCCCGGCTGGACGGCGCGGGCCGGTACCGGGAGATCACCGAGGTCATCATGCCGGTCGTGTCGCCCGGCCTGGTGTCTACCGCGCTGATCTGCGTCATCTTCGCCTGGAACGAGCTGTTCCTGGCACTCAACCTCACGTACACGAACGCGGCGACCATGCCGATGTTCCTGATCAGCTCCGTCCCCCAGGAAGGCCTTTACATCGCCCACCTGAGCGCGGCGGCCACCATCGCCTCGGTTCCGGTGATCATCGTGGGCTGGATCGCGCAGCGCTCGCTCGTTCGCGGTCTGTCGATGGGGGCCATCAAGTAATGCCGAACCAGGAAATCCATCCCGAACGGAACCGTGCTACGCGGAGGTCCCCTCATGGCCGGAGTTAAGTACGTAGGCGCGAGCCGCGTGTACGCCAAGGGCACCAGCCCCGCGGTCGACGCGCTCGACCTGGACATCAAGGACGGCGAGTTCATGGTGCTCGTCGGCCCGTCGGGGTCGGGCAAGACCACCGCGCTGCGCATGCTCGCCGGACTCGAGCCGCTCGACGGGGGCCGGATCGAGATCGGCGGGCGTGACGTCAGTGACGTGCAGCCCAAGGACCGGGACATCGCGATGGTGTTCCAGAACTACGCCCTTTACCCGAGCAAGACCGTGGCCGAGAACATGGGCTTCGCACTGAAGATGCAGCATGTCGCCAAGGACGAGCGGGACAAGCGGGTCCGTGAGGCGGCCCGCATCCTCGAACTGGACGACGCCCTGCTCCAGCGCAAGCCGAAGGCACTGTCCGGCGGCCAGCGGCAGCGCGTCGCCATGGGCCGGGCGATCGTCCGCGAGCCGAGCGTCTTCCTGATGGACGAGCCGCTGTCCAACCTCGACGCCAAGCTGCGGGTGCAGACCCGCAGCCAGATCGCCGAGCTGCAGCGGCGGCTCGGCGTCACCACCGTCTACGTGACCCACGACCAGGTGGAGGCGATGACGATGGGGCACCGGGTCGCGGTACTCAGCGGCGGCCACCTGCAGCAGTGCGCCTCGCCCCGGGAGCTGTACGACAACCCGGTGAACCAGTTCGTGGCCGGCTTCATCGGCTCTCCGGCGATGAACCTGCAGACCGCCGTGCTCTCCGAGGGCGGCGCGCGGCTGGCCGGCGCCGTCATCCCGCTGGCGGCCCCGGTGCGGGCGGCGGCGGACCGGGACCGGCTGACCGAGATCGTCCTGGGGATCCGGCCCGAGCACATGCACCTGGCCGGCCTGGCCGAGTCGGCGCCGGACCCGGGGGCCCGCCCGGCGGCCGGACCCGCGCTTTCCGGTACCGCCCTGTCGGGCGAGGTCCTGCTGGTGGAGGAGCTCGGCGCCGACGCCCTGCTGCATGTCCGGCTGGCCGACGACGGCGGCACGGTGGTAGCCCGGACCGAAGGCCGTAAGTCCCCGGCGCCCGGATCGAAGATCGCCCTCCGCATCCAGCCGGACGACGTGTTCGCGTTCAACCCGGAGACCGGCGCCCGCCTCTGATTTCCCCGGGGGGACGACCCCCCGTACCCCCCGGTGCACGCCCGATGGCAAAAACCGCCATTTTATCGGGCGCGCGCTGGACCACATCAACTGACGGAGGGCTTATGCGGGCCATCGTGCTCGACCATCCCGGCAGCTTCCGGGTGGCGCAGGTGCCGGATCCCACCCCGGGTGAAGGCCAGGTTGTCGTCAAGGTGGATGCCTGCGGGATCTGCGGCACCGACATCCACATCGTGGACGGCGAGTTCCCGCCGACCCCGTATCCCATCACGCCGGGCCACGAGTTCGCCGGCACGGTCGTGGCCGTGGCCGCCGACGTGAAGATCGACCTGCCGGTCGGGACCAAGGTGGCGGTTGACCCGTCGCTGTACTGCGGCTACTGCCGCCGGTGCCGGTCCGGCCGGGACAACCTGTGCGAGAACTGGGCCGCGGTGGGCGACACCGTGGACGGCGCGTTCGCCGAGTACGTCGCGGTTCCCGCGGCCAACGCGCACCGGCTCCCGGACGGCATCGACGGGCAGCTCGGCGCGATGGTGGAACCGCTCGCCTGCGCGGTCCACGGCCTGCGCCGGCTCGGCCCGCTGTTCGGCGACCCGGTGGTGGTGACCGGCGCCGGGACCATGGGCCTGCTCCTGCTGCAGCTTCTGGTGCACTCGGGGGCCGGGCCGGTCACCGTGGTGGACCGGGTCCCGGACCGGCTGGAGGTCGCCCGCAAGCTCGGTGCCGCCCAGGTGGCGGCGGACCTGGACGAGCTCAAGGACGAGCGGTTCGAGATCGCGGTCGACGCGACCGGCGTGCCCGCCGTGGTCGACGGGGTAGCCGCCCGGCTCGACCGGGGCGGGCGCCTGCTCGTCTTCGGGGTGACCCCGGCCGAGGCCACGATGAGCCTGTCCCCGTTCCGGGTCTACAACGACGAGATCACCGTCACCGGCTCGATGGCGATCCTGCGCAGCTTCGCCCCGGCGGTCGGGCTGATCGGCAGCGGGGCGATCGACCCGCGCCCGCTGCTGTCGGCGCCGCTGCCGCTGGAGGAGTTCGGTGCGGCGCTGCACCGGGTACGCACCGGCCAGGGTATTAAATGGCATATCCAACCGTCCTGACCACTCGATAGGGGCAGCATGATCGCGGTCGCCGGCGAGGCACTGATCGACCTGGTGGTCGGGACCGGCGGGCAGGTCAGTGCGCATCCGGGCGGCGGCCCCTACAACGCGGCGCGGACGCTGGCCCGGCTCGGCCTGCCGGTCACGTTTCTCGGCCGGCTGGCGGCGGACGGCTTCGGCCGCCTGCTGCGCGAGCGGCTGACCGCGGAAGGCGTCACGCTCGGCCTGCCCGGGCCGTCGGGCCGGCCGAGCACCCTGGCGGTGGCGGCGGTCGACCCGGCGGGCGTGGCCGACTACTCGTTCTACCTTGACGGCACGGCCGCCGCCGACGTGACCTTCGAGGTTCTGCGCGCGGCGCTGCCGGACGCGGTCACCGCGGTCCACGTGGGCACCCTGGGGCTGGTCATGGAGCCGGTCGGCGCGGCGGTGGAGCGGCTGGTGCGGACCGCGGTGCCCGCCGGCGCCCTGGTATTCCTCGATCCCAACTGCCGCCCCACGGCCGTTTCCGGCGCCGGCGCCTACCGCGGGCGGATCAGCGCGATCGCCCAGCGCGCCGATATCGTCAAGGCGAGCGTCGAGGACCTGGCCTACCTTTACCCGGGCCTGCCGCCGGAGGCGGCGGCCAAGGCGCTGCTGGCCGCCGGGACGCCGCTCGTCCTGGTCACCGACGGCCCGCACCCGGCCCGGGCCTTCTTTTCCGGCACGGTGCTGACCGGTGAGGTCCCGTCGGTCACCGTGGCGGACACGATCGGCGCCGGCGACGCCTTCGGCGGCGGCTTTCTCGGCTGGTGGACAGCCCGCGGCCTGGGCCGGGCGGACCTGCGCCGGGCGGAACTGGTGGAGCCGGCCCTGCGGGCCGCCGCGGGGGTGGCCGCCCTTACCTGCGCCCGTCCGGGGGCCGATCCGCCGGTTCTGGCCGAGGTGACGAACCGGGGCTGGTGGCCCGCTACCTGAGCGCGCCCACCGACGGCAGGTGCGCGGGCCAGGGAACCAGCAGACGCGCCCCGAGGAGTAGCGCGGCCATCGCGACCAGCGCGAAGAGCGCCACCCAGATCCCGGCGGGCACCCCCGTGAGCCAGGCCAGCTGGTCGGCGTCGGACGACAGCGGGCGGCCGGCCGCCAGACGCTGCCCGGGCGGGTAGCGCACCGCCCGGCGCCGCGTCCGCGCCAGCTCGGCCACCGGCCGCACTCCGCCGAAGAGCAGGAACCAGGCCACGGCGTAGGCGCAGGCCGCCCGCAGGGACGGCCCGGCCAGCGCGATGACCGCGAAGAGGGCCCCGCCGGTCACCAGCACCGCCAGCGCCCCGTACCAGTTGCGCACCATGACCAGCGTCGCCGCCAGCAGGAGCAGGAGCAGGGCCAGCACCAGCGTGACCCGCTCGGTGCCGAGCAGCGCCGCCGCCCCCGCCCCGAGCAGCGGCGGTGCCAGGTACCCGGCGAGGGCGGTCAGCACGACGCCGGGGCCGCTGCGCCGGCCGCGGGATACCGTCTCCCCCGAGGTGTCCCGGTGCAGCCGGATTCCCTCCAGCCGCCGCCCGGACAGCAGCGAGACCGCCGCGTGGCCGCTCTCGTGCGCGATCGTGATCGCGATCCGGGTCGTCCGCCATAGCCGGGGGCTGGCCACCAGGAGCAGTGCGATGGCGGCGCTGACCGCGACCGCCCAGCCCGGCGGCGCGCTCTGCACCTCGGTCAGCCGATCCCAGAACACCGCCACGGGTCCAGGGTATGCACTCACATACTTTCATTCACCCGGGTAGGCAAACAGAGTTGTGATAACTCTTGGTAACGGAACGCACACTTTCTGATCACTGACGGGCGGAGGGCTGACCTTGAATCTCACGGGCAGGCACGCAAGCACGCCGGGCGCCGATCCCACCCGGCGGCTGGGGGTCACGGCGGCGCTGGCCGCCGTGCTGATCCTCACCGCGATCATCGGGGCCGTACTAGCGGTCCGGCCAGGCGCCCCCTGGGGAGCGGTAGCGGCCGGGGCCGCCTCCGCGCCGGCCACGTCACCGGCCCCGGCCCCGTCCGGAACTCCCGCCTCATCAGCCGGCGCCTCGTCCAGCCGGGCCTACTCGGGTCCGGCCGCGGCCGTCCAGGAAGCCCCGCAGGCCCCCGCAGCCGCGGCCGTCTCGCTGGTCCTCACCGCCGCCGACCATCGGAAATGCCCGGCCGCGGCGACCGCGTGCGTCAACCTGGCCACGCACATCACCTGGCTCCAGTCCGGCGGTCGGGTCACCTTCGGCCCGGTGCGGATGGAGCCGGGCAAGCCCGGCGGCGGGCACGAGACCCCCCGCGGCACCTTCCACGTTTCCTGGAAGGCCGGCCCGGCGTTCGTCAGCAGCATCTACCACGAGGCCATGCCCTGGGCCACGTTCTTCGCCGCCGGCGGCATCGCGTTCCACGGCGGCAGCCTGACCGAGTGGTCGCACGGCTGCGTCCACCTCACCGTGGCCAACGCGCACTACTACAGCAAGAACCTCCCCGTCGGGGCCGAAGTCATCGTCTTCTGACCCGCCCCGGGCCGGTCACTGCGCCCCGGCGTCCCCGCTCATCGGTATCCGCTGGTGCCCGGCCCAGCGGGCGAGCTGGTCGGCGAAGTGCGCGCTGGCCGGGTCGCCGGACGCGCCTCCCGGGATGACGAAGCTGGCCGACGCGGGATCCCCGAGGTCGACCACCTGGCGGTAGACCGACAGGCTGGTCACCGTGAACGGGCTGCGCACCCGCCAGCCGTGTCCGGCCGCCTGCACCGTGTCGGCGTCCCCGCCCATCGGCACGCCGGGGAACGCGCCCGCCACCGGATGCACCCGCACCGCGTGGTGCAGGTCACCCCAGCGCCACTGCGCCGGGTCGGGGCCGCCGGCCGCGGCCGCCGCCGCCCACGCGGCGGTGAGCGCCCCCGGCACCGCCGCCAGCACCCGGTCCCGTCGCCTGGCCCGCGCCTGCTCACTCCAGCCGCCCTGACCACCCTGGCCACCCTGACCATCCGGGCCATCCGGGCCATCCGGGCCAGGCTGGGTCGCGGCGGCCGGCGGCACCGGGCCGCCGAGCAGCTCCCAGGTGTCGTTACCGAGCCAGCGCCGCACCATGGACATTGTCGGCGCGAGGGCCCCGGATGTCACCCAGGCCCAGGTCCGCGGGCCCAGCACCGGGCGGTAGAGCTCGTCCGCCAGCGCCCGGCTGAAGCACGCGTACAGCAGTGCCGCCGCCGACCCGGTGGCCAGGTTCCCGTCAAAGCCGGCCAGCAGCGAACGGGCCGCCTCGGCGTACGACTCGGCGAACGGGCCGAGCCCGGCCAGCACCCGGCCCCAGCCGCGGGCGGGCAGCGACACCGTGTCGGACTGCATCGCGGCCAGCTCATCCGGGCTGAGCGGGCCCGGCGCGGCCAGCCGGGAGCGAAGCCGTTCGGCCCGCCAGGGCTGGGAGAACGTATGCGATACGTACGGCGCGTCCGCGTCGGTGAGCACGTTGTTGGCGGACATCACAAATCCCGCCTCGGGGTCGGCCGCGGCGGGCAGCTCGGCGAACGGCACCGTCCCGGTCCACTCGCCGCCGCCGTCCCACCCCGGGACGGGCAGCCGCCGGGCCGCGTCCGACGACCGCACCGGCAGCTCGCCCCGGCACTGGTAGGCGATCCGGCCGCCGGTGTCAGCGCACACCAGGTTGTTGACCGGGTCGACCCAGCCCTCCTGCGCCGCCGCCAGCTCGGCCACGTTCCGCGCGCTGAGCATCGGCAGCAGGCATTCCAGCCCGCGGTTGGTCCGGTGCGTCCCGGTCCACTTGAGGACCAGGGCCAGCCCGGTGTCCGGGCTGCCGTGCACGACCGGCCCGTGCCCGGTCGACCACACCGGGACGGTGACCGGGGACCCGTCCCGCACCTCGATCCGCTCGTGCCGTACCTCGGCTTCCGCCCACCCCGACACCGTGCGGTAGCGGGTGCCCTGGAACTGCTCCAGGTACAGGTCCTGGGTGTCGGCGTCCCCGTGGGTGATCGCCCAGCCGACCGAGCCGTTAAACCCGAAGTGCGGGAAGCCCGGCAGCCCGGGGAAGGTGGCCCCGGTCACGTCGAAGCCGGGCCCGGTCACCTGGCACTGCCAGTACACGTTGGGAGTGTCGAGCGCCCGGTGCGAGTCGTTGCAGATCACCGCGTGGCCGTGCGAGGTCCGCCGTCCGCTGACGGCCCATGCGTTGGACCCCGGCTCAACCTCCGCCACAAAGCCCAGCTGCCCCTCAAGGTCGGCCAGCGCCTCGGCTAGCAGCGGGCCGGCCTGACTGGTCAGCCGCCCCTCGGGCGGCACCGCGACCGGTGACCCCGGAACCGCCCGGGTCTCGAGCCGCTCGAACGCGTCCGCTCCGGCCCGCGCCAGTAGCACCGCATTGGCCAGCTTGTGCTGCCACTGCCCCATCTGCACGTGCCGCACCAGGAACGCCGCCACCGAGTGCCAGGCCTCCCACGGTTCGACCGGGTAACGTCCGGGCAGCGGCAGCGCGCCCTTCGCGACCGCCTGGTTCACCCCGCTGGCATAGGCCTCGAACGCCGCCCGCA
>DASWUW010000843.1:0-2851 GCA_036406335.1 Trebonia sp. | reverse complement strand
GGGCGGACGGTGTCCGCCCGGGTCCAGCTGTGTTTGCTCTGCGCCTTGGAGTGACGCAGCAGGATCAGCGGGACGGTCCCGGCGGGCCGGGCGATAAAGTCGGCCAGCACCCCGTGGTCGTGGGCGTAGCTGACCCGTTCCACCGCCCGGGAGGCGGGTACCCAGGCGATCTCGTCTACTTCTTCGTTGGGGACCGCCTGGGAGTCGACCGAGAGCACGCGGGCGGCCCAGTAGTGCACCCGCTTGGGGCGGCCGCCCACGTTGTAGCGGACCGAGATGAGGCGGCGGCCGAGGGCAAGGCGGGCCCCGCCCTCCTCGAGCACCTCGCGGACCGCGGTGACCGGCAGGAACTCACCCGGCTCGGTCTTGCCTTTGGGCAGCGACCAGTCGTCGTACCGGGTGCGGTGGACGAGCATGACCTCCGGCTCGCCGTCGGGGCCCGGGCGCCAGGCGACACCGCCGGCCGCCTTGATCATCCTGGATCCCGGCGACTTCTGGTTAGGCATCGGTGAGGCGTCCTCGGCTGTTGATCAGGATCTCCTGCACGTCGAGCAGCGGCGCGCCGTTGCCGTCGCGGCCGTGCCTGGTCCATTTGCCGTCGCTCCCGAGCCACCACGACGACGTGGTGTCGTCCATGCCCAGGTCGATCAGCTCCCGCATTCTAGTGGACTGGGCCGGGTCTGCCACCCTGACCAGGCTTTCCACCCGCCGGTCGAGGTTACGGTGCATCATGTCGGCGCTGCCCAGGTAGACCTCGTTGCCCGCCTCGGCGTCCTCCCCCGGTTGCGGGTCAGGGTCGGGCTCGCCGGTGCCGAAGGCGTAGACCCGCGAGTGCTCGAGGAAACGGCCGAGGACGCTGCGCACCCGGATGTTGTCCGACAGCCCGGGGACGCCCGGCCGGAGCGCGCACATGCCGCGGACCCAGATGTCGATGGGCACCCCGGCCTGCCCGGCCCGGTACAGGGCGTCGATCACGATCTCGTCGACCAGCGCGTTGCACTTGAACGCGATCTTGGCCGGCTTGCCCGCCCGGGCCCGGGCCGCCTGGCGGCCGATGCGGCCCACGATGCCCGCCCGGAGCGACTCCGGCGCTACCAGCAGGCGGCGGTAGCCGGTCTTGCGGCTGTAGCCGGTGAGGTGGTTGAACAGGTCGGTGACGTCCTCGCCGACCCGCCGGTCGGCGGTGAGCAGCCCGAAGTCCTCGTACAGGCGGGCGGTCGTCGAGTGGTAGTTGCCGGTGCCGATGTGACAGTACCGGCGCAGGGTGCCGTCCGGTTCCTGGCGGACGATGAGCATCAGCTTGGCGTGCGTCTTCATGCCGACGAAGCCGTAGACGACGTGGCAGCCCGACTCCTCCAGCTTGCGGGCCCAGGCGATGTTGGCCCGCTCGTCGAAACGGGCCTTGATCTCCACCACCACCACGACCTGCTTGCCCGCCTCGGCCGCGTCGATGAGCGCGTCCACGATCGGGCTCTGCCCGCTGGTGCGGTAAAGGGTCTGCTTGATCGCCAGGACCCGCGGGTCGGCGGCGGCCTCCTCCACCAGGCGCTGCACGGTGGTGGTGAACGAGTCGTAGGGGTGGTGCACCAGGATGTCCCGCTCGTCCAGGGCGGTGAAGATGGAGACGTCGGTCGGCACCGCCTTCGCGTTCGGGATGAACTGCGGGTACCTCAGCTCGTTGACCGGCAGGTCGGCGATGGCGTTGAGACCGGTCAGGTCGAGCGGGCCGGGCAGCCGGTAGACCGCGTTCTCGTTCACCGACAGTTCGCGGGCCAGCCGGCGCAGCACGTCGTCGGACATGTCCTGCTCGACCTCGAGCCGGACCGACGGCTCGAACCGGCGCTTGACCAGCTCGCGCTCCATCGCCGCGAGCAGGTTCTCGGTGACGTCCTCGTCCACCTCGAGCTCGCGGACCCGGGTCACCCGGAAGAAATGGTGCTCGATGATGTCCATGCCGCCGAACAGCTGGTTCAGGTGCGCGGCGATCACGTCCTCGATCGAGACGTAGCGGTAGTGCCCGACGTTGAGGAACCGGGGCAGCGACGGCGGCACCTTGACCCGGGCGAACATCGCCGCGCCGTTGGCGGGGTCGGTGAGGATCACCGCCAGATTGAGCGACAGCCCGGAGATGAACGGGAACGGGTGCGCCGGGTCAACCACGAGCGGGGTGAGTACCGGGTAGATCTGGTTCCGGAACAGCTCCGACAGCTCGGTGCGCTCGCGCCCGGTGAGCTCCTTCCAGCGCAGGATCTCGATGTCGTGCCGGGCCAGCTCAGGCTGGATGAGGTCGTTGAAGGCGGCGGCGTGCCGGCCGGCCAGACGGTCCGCCTCGGCGAGGGTGCTGTGCAGCAGCTCGTCCGGGGTCTTGCCGGACGGGATGGTCACCGGCAGCCCGGCGGCCATCCGCCGCATCAGGCCCGCGACCCGGACCATGAAGAACTCGTCCAGGTTGGAGGCAAAGATGGCGAGGAACCGCACCCGCTCCAGAAGCGGCGTCTGCTCGTCTTCCGCGAGCTCGAGGACGCGCTGGTTGAACCGGAGCCAGCTTTCCTCCCGGTCCAGGTAGCGGTCGGGGGGAAGCTTGGCCCGGGCCCGCCGGCCGGACCCCCCGGCGGTCTCCTCTAGGTCATCCGGCGGTACTTCGGCCGGGGCCGCTGATTCTTCGGGCACGATCCCGGTCTCGCTGACGCTCATGATCCTCATTTTCCCGGGTGCGCTTCAATCAAAAAGCGCCGCCCCCGCTCAACTGGGCGACGGGTGCGGTTATTCGGACCGGATCGTCGCGCCCCGCTGGATCGCGTGGACGCGCAGGTAGTTCTGGCCGGCGGCGGCCCGGCCGGCGCAGGCCGTG
>DASWUW010000842.1:0-5008 GCA_036406335.1 Trebonia sp. | reverse complement strand
CTCGGTGCCGCGCGGGATGACGAACAGGTCGCCGGGTCCGAGATCGACGTTGCGATCTCGCAGCTGGATGGTGATGCGGCCGTCGATGACGAGAAACACCTCGTCCTGGTCGTCATGGCGGTGCCAGTTAGTCGAGCCGATCCCCTTGGCGACCTTGAACAGGTTGCCGTTACCTTCCGCAATCACCCGCTGGGACCAGAACTCGGTCAGCTGGGCGGCTTCACCGGCCAGATTCATCTTCTCCATGACGCGATCCTGTCCTGGCCAGGGATCCGCCGACAGTGCTAGAAATACCACGTGCCGCAAGATTCCTACCATGGCCTGCGATCGGTTGTCCTGATTGCTGACGAGGGTTCCAATCCCTTCGAGCTGGCCTGCACGTGCGAGGTTTTCGGTGCCCGGCGGCGCCCGGAGATCGGCCGCGAGCTCTACCGGTTCCGCGTCGTCACCCCCAGGCGCCGGGTGGCCGTACGCGACGCGATGTTCACCATCGGCGGCGCCGGCCGCCTCGGCGACATCGAGGACGCGGACACCGTGATCGTGCCTAACCGGCCCGATACCGACACGCCCACGCACCCGGCAGTCATCCGGGCCGTACAGCGGGCGCACCGGCGAGGTGCCCGCCTGGTCGGCCTGTGCACCGGCGCCTACACGCTCGCCGAGGCCGGCCTGCTCGACGGGCGCCCGGCGGCGGTGCACTGGCAGCTCGCCGACGACTTCCGCCGCCGCCATCCGAAGGTCGACCTCCAGCCGGACGTCCTGTTCGTCGACGACGGCGACATCCTGACCTCCGCCGGAAGTGCGGCCGCACTGGACCTGGCACTGCACATTGTCCGGCTCGACCACGGGGCGCGGGCCGCGAACTTCGTCAGCCGCCGGCTGGTGTTCTCCGCTTTCCGCGACGGCGGGCAGCAGCAGTTCATCGAGCAGCCCGTCACCCGGACCGGCCAGGCCGCGCTGTCACAGACCCTGGACTGGGCCCGGGAACGGCTCGGCGCGACGCTGTCCGTCGCGGACCTCGCCCGGCACGCTCACCTCAGTCCCACCACGCTGCACCGGCGGTTCCGCGCCGAGCTGGGCACCACGCCGCTGGCGTGGCTCACCGCCGAGCGCGTCGATCTTGCCCGCCGCCTTATCGAGCAGGGAACCGGGCCCCTGGACCTGGTCGCTCACCACAGCGGCCTCGGGACAACCGCCAACCTCCGCGCTCAGCTGCGGCGCCGGACCGGACTGAGCCCGTCTCAGTACCGCGCCCGCTTCGCCCGCGAGCAACCCCGGTCACCGCCAGGCTAAGCCGGCCTGCCGAGCTGCCACATTTCGTAGTTCCCGCATTCTGCCGTGATCCCGGCCGTCGCCTGGGCCGCGGCGAAGAAGTCGTCGACCACCGGCGAGGCGCGCGCTGCCGCCACCGCGAGGCATACCTGGTCGGGCGCCAGCTCCGGGATGGGCACGTAGCTGACTTCCGGATGTGAGTAGAACACGGTCGCCGAACGGGCCAGGAACGAGATGCCCCGGCCGGCCGCGACGTGCTCGAGCGTCTCGTCCACCCCGCGCACCCGGTACCCGGCATTGGGGTGCGGGCGCCGGGTGGGCTGCGTGCTCACGTCGCCGTGCCAGACCAGCGGCTCGCCGGCCAGGTCGGCCTCGGTGACCTGCTCCTTGCCGGCCAGCCGGTGGCCGGCGGCCAGCACCGCCACCCGCGGTTCGGTGTACAGCGGGGTGACGCGCAGGCCAGCCTCGTCGATGGGCAGCCGCACGTAGCCGACGTCGATGCGGCCGTCGAGGAGCATCGCGGCCTGGTCGTCCTGTTCGATCCGCTGCACGTCCACGATCACGTCCGGGTGCCGGGTGGCGAACAGCCGTACCGCCGCGGTGACCGCGATCCCGGCCCGGAAGCCGACCATGAGCCGCTGGCTGCCCCGCGCGGCCACGGTTACCCGGCGGCGGACCGCGTGCGCGGAGGCCAGCAGCGGGCCGGCGTCGGCCAGCAGCTGCCGGCCGGCGTCGGTCAGCGCCACGCCGTGGCTGTCCCTGGTCAGCAGCGGGGTGCCGAGATCGTTTTCCAGCACGCGGATCTGCCGGCTGAGCACCGGCTGCGCGATGTGCAGCTCATCGGCGGCGCGGCCGAAGTGCAGCGTGTCGGCGACGGCGACGAAGTAGCGCAGCTTGCGCAGGTCCAGATCCAGATCCATGGAGCCTCCCGGTCCGGCGATGCCTTCAGGGTATCGCAACGGCTGAAAGAGGTCTTGGACACCCACTCAGGCCAGTGGCATTCTCAAACAGGTACCCGATAAGGCCGGAGCGAATTCAGCGTAAGAATTCGATATCGGGAATCGACAGCAGAGGACGTGACGTCCTTTTCGGCTTGAGAAAGCAGGTATATCAATGAGCAGCATCAGCATTATCGGCCTGGGGGGCATGACCCGCGCCATTGGCGCCCGCGCGGTCGAAGGCGGCAACGCCGTCGAGGTCATCGGCCGCGACGCGGCCAAGGCTAGGGACCTGGCCGCCGCGCTCGGCGGCGGCGCCACAGCCGGGACATTCGGCACCGCCCCGGCCGGCGACATCGTCGTTCTCGCGGTGCCGTACGCCAGCGCCGTCCCGGTTGTCACCCAGTACGGGGACGCGCTGGCCGGCAAGGTCATCATCGACATCTCCAACACCTTCAACGCCGACGCCACCGGGCTGGTCACCCCTGACGGCACTTCCGGCGCGCAGGAGATCGCCAAGGCCGCCCCGGCCAGCGCGCACGTCGTGAAGGCGTTCAACACCGTCTTCGGCCACGTCCTGGCTCAGGGCCGCCCGCTGGACGTGCTCATCGCCGGCGACGACACGCACGCCAAGGCGAGCGTGTCGGCGTTCATCGAGAGCCTCGGGCTGCGCCCGCTGGACACCGGAGACCTGGCGATGGCGCACTGGCTGGAGGGAGTGGGCCCGCTGCTCATGGGCCTGGCCCGCCACGGCGCCGGGTTCAACATCGACCTCGGCGTCAACGTCTCCGGCTGAGCGCACCCGCACCGCCACTTCCCGCGCCCATCACTCGCCAGGAGCAGCAGCATGCGCGTTTTCGTCACTGGCGGGACCGGCCATTCCGGTTCGTACATCATTCCCGAGCTCATCGCCGCCGGGCACGAGGTCACCGGCCTGGCCCGGTCGGACACGGCTGCGGCGGCGGTGTCCGCGCTCGGCGCGAAGGTGCGCCGCGGCGACCTCCAGGATCTCGACGGGCTCATGGAGGCAGCCGCGGACTCCGACGGCGTCATCCACGTCGCGCACCGGCAGGACCTGCTTCCGTTTGGCGGGATGGACGCCGTGTCCGCCGCGGAGCTCCCGGTCATGCTCGCGTACGGCGAGGCACTCGCGGGAACCGGAAAGCCGCTGGTCGCGGCGGGGAGCATAGGCTCGTCCGGGAAGCTGGGCCGACCGGCCACCGAGGAGGACCCGGCCCTTCCTGTCGGCGATGAGCACAAGGGCACCCTCCGGGTTCGCAATGTCGTGGAAACCGCCGTCATCGACCTCGCCGAGCGGGGAGTGCGGTCTTCGGTCGTGCGGATTGCCAACATCATGCACAGCACGACCGATGCCGGCTTCCTCCCCATGCTGATCGCGCTCGCGAAGGAGAAGGGCTTCGCCGGCTACCCCGGAGACGGCACGAACCTGTGGAACGCCGTGCCCGTCCGCGATGCCGCCGCCCTGTTCCGCCTGGCGCTGGAGAAGGGGCCGGCCGGCAAATTCTGGCACGCGGTCGAGGACGGGGGCATCCCGTTCCGCGAGCTCGCCGAGGCCATCGGCAGCCGCCTGGGCCTGCCCGCCGTGAGCATTCCGGTGGACGAACTGATGCTGCCGGGATACTTCGGGTTCCTTGCCAACGTAGTCACGCAGAGCTACCCGGCGTCCAACCTCATCACCCGCCACACCCTGGGCTGGGAACTCGTACAGCCTGGCCTGCTCGCCGACCTGGACAACGGCCATTACTTCCCGGCCGGCTGACGGCAGAGGCCCGGACCGGGTTAACCGTAGTCGCGCAGGCCGGCGGTGCCGATGTCGATCAGGGAATCGGTTTCCGGGCTGCGGTTGCCCTGTTGCCACTGGTTCAGCCCGCCGAGCAGTTCCATCGCCGCCGCCGCGCGGCCGAAGGCGGGCAGGGCCGCCTCCTCTTCGGTCGTGAGCGGGGCTGCCCCGGCCGCCGAGTACAGCCGGGCGACGGCTTCTAGCCGGGCGGGCAGGGTGCCTGGGGAGCCGTGCATCAGGCTGGCCGCGATGACCGCGAGCTCCTGCAGCCGCGGCCAGCGGTTAGCCAGCGCGAAGTCCAGGATGGTCAGCTCGCCGTCGGGACCGAGCAGGACGTTGCCCGCCGTCAGGTCGGCGTGGATCAGGGTCACCGGCAAAGACCAGAAGCCGGCCGCCGCCATCGCCGAGATGGCGTCGTCGACGAGGCGGCGCTGGCCTTGGCCGAGCAGACCGCCCACCTGCTCGGCCAGCGGGATCAGGTTGTCGATGGCCCACGAGTCGAACACCCGCTCCGGGTGCGCCTGGCAGGCGTGAATGCGGGCCGCCTGCTCCACGAGCCGGGCGAGCTCGGCCGGGTCCGGCGGGCGCCCCAGGTCGTAGAAGGTCCGGCCGGGGGCGAAGTCCATGACCAGCAGCTGGTGCCCGTCATAGCAGTGCACGTAGCTACCCGCGGCGTCGGCGTGCAGCCGCGGGTGGCGTACCCCCGCCTCGCGCACGGACTCGATGACGCCCGCCGTGCGCCCGGCGATCCCGGCGGGCCGGCCGGCCGCGAAGACCTTGACCACCACCCGCGCCTGCCTGGTCCGCAGGTCGATGTTGCAGTCCTCGTACCCGGTGGCAAAGACCGACCAGTCGACGACACCGCCGAGCCGGTATTCCGCGGCCACGTGGACGACAAGTTCCGGCAGGCTGGTGCTGACCCGGCCGGCCGGCCCGGCGGAAGTGCCCGGCGGGGCGTCTCCGGTCATTGAGTCAGGCTACTACCAGGCCTGGACCT
>DASWUW010000841.1:0-1637 GCA_036406335.1 Trebonia sp. | reverse complement strand
GATAGCATTCGAGCCGAGAGCTACCGGGCTAGTGAGTCCCTGGCGCTTATCGGAAGGCTGGAAGGCATATGGAAGGCTGGCGTAAGTCCTCTTACTCAGACGGCAACGGCGGGAACTGCGTAGAGACGGCCAGCAGTAACGGCGTGGTCGTGGTCAGGGACACCACCCGACGCGGCGGCGGGACGCTGAGCGTTTCGGCTGCCGCGTGGCAGCGGTTCGCGGACGCGCTCAAGTAGCCCAGTCTCTGAGCTAAGCCTTGCGAGCCACCACGCCGTAGACCGGAACCGCGTCCTCAAGGTCAGCATCAGCGGCCTCAGGCCGCCACTCGGTCACCGGAACCAAGCCAGGCGAAACGGTCTCCAGGCCAGCCACAAGACGAGCGACCCCCGCCCGAGAGCGAAGCGTAATCGGCTGCGCGGGCATCAGCTTGTTCCACTGCCGGGCCGCCTCTTCCAGGGCCGGATCCATGTCGCTCGCCAGGTGGTAGATCGCGACGTAACTGCCGGACGGCAGCGCCGCCATAAGCGACGACACCGCCCCAGCCGCCTCCGCCGCATCCTCAACGTAAGCAAGCGTGAACAGCAGCAGTACCGCGGCCGGCCGCCCGAAGTCCAGGGTGGCCCGCGCCCCGGCCACGATCCCCGCCGAGTCGCGGACATCCGCGTCCACGTAGCCGACCGCGCCGCCGGGCGCGGACTTCAGCAGCGCCCGCGCGTGGGACAGCACCATCGGGTCGTTGTCCACGTAGACGACGCGGCACTCGGGCACCAGCGACTGCGCGACCTCGTGCGTGCTCCCCACCAGCGGAAGCCCGGTGCCGATGTCGACGATCTGCCTGATTCCCGCCTCGGCGACCAGGAAGTGCAGCACGCGCTGCTGGAACCCGCGCACGGCGGGCGCGATAGCGCCTATCCCCGGCGCGGCCGTGGCCAGGACCCGCGCGGCCTTGCGGTCGGCCTCGAAGTTGTTCTGGCCGCCGTAGAGGTAATCCGCGACCCGCGCCGCGCTCGGCTCCGTAGTGCTGATCTGCGCGGCCTTCGCCCGTCGGGTCGCGTCCTCCTCCCACAGCTCTGCCATGGCTACAAAGTACGCGACCACCTCAAGATCAAGAGGCCAGTCGCGCGCCCGCGATGCCCGATCTGGGTTCAAAGTTCATAACGAACTTGTCGTATCGTTCAAGCATGGGCGCTTCGAGTATCGACCAGGTCGAAAACAGCGGGGTCAGCGAGGCGGCGATGAGCCGGGCGCTAGCCGACGCCCGGGACGGCCAGCCGCTTGACCAGGCTGAGGCGACGGCCCTGCTCCACGCGCGCGGCGACGACCTCGCCGCGCTGCTCAGCCACGCGGCCCGCACCCGGGACGCCGGGCTCGAGACGGCCGGGCGCCCGGGGGTCATCACCTACTCCAAGAAGGTCTTCATCCCGCTGACCCGGCTGTGCCGCGACCGCTGCCACTACTGCACGTTCGCCACCACACCTGGCCGGGTGCCTGCCGCGTACCTGTCGCCGGACGAGGTCGTCGACATCGCCCGCCGCGGCGCGCAGCTCGGCTGCAAGGAGGCGCTCTTCACCCTCGGCGACCACCCCGAGGAGCGGTGGCCCGCGGCCCGCGAATGGCTCGACGCCCACGGCTACGAC
>DASWUW010000840.1:0-9652 GCA_036406335.1 Trebonia sp. | reverse complement strand
GGCGTCGTCCCAGCCGGCCCGGTTGTCGATGTCCGGCCCGGCTACCAGGACCGGGTTGCGGGCGGCGGCCAGCCGGTCCCGCAGCCGGGCCAGGGCCGGGGCCGGGCCGGTGGCCCGCGCGTAGCCGTCGGCCATCGCGATCGCGGCGCCTTCCTGCAGCGCGCGGACGTAGCGGAAGTCACCGGGAAAGTCCCGCAGCAGCGGCAGTTCGCTGGAGCCGAGCCCGAAGATGGTGGTGATCCCCTGCGTGCGCAGCACTTCGTAGCAGGCGTCGCGGATATTCACGGCGCGGTGTGCCTTCCGGCGCCGGGTGATCCGGCAGCGGGTGATCTAGGAGTGGTGGTCATCGCGGTCTCCTCGTCCTGGGGACTTGGCCGTGCCCGCCGTCCGGGCACTCTTCCGGGAAACCGGCTGACCCCGGGTCGACACAGTGGTCAGATGACGACACCTAAGCAGGCACGGAAGCATCCGGAAGCAGGCCGAGACGGACGAGGTCGCCGGGCTCGAACCAAAAGTCCCACTCTGCCGGGTGCTGCCTGATCGCCGTCTCCATCGCGGCGGCGCAGCGGCCAAAAACCGCAGCGGTGCCGCCCTCCATCGGGACCGGCGGGGAGATCTCCAGCACCTGGTGCCGGTAGTCAGGCTCGCGGTACGCGGTTGCCATCAGCACCGGAGCGCCGGTCAGCTGGGCCAGCGGCACTACCCCGGGCAGCAGCATGGCCTGACGGCCGAGGAAGGGTACGGCGACGGCCCGGGCCCGTTCCGCCTCCAGCGGCGGGGCGTCGCTGGAGATGATAACCACCTCGTTGCCGCGCAGCGCGGCCGCGGCCTGGACTGCGACCTGGATCCGGCCCGGCCAGGGCTCGATGTTGGGCCGCTGCCGATGGCGCAGCACGCGCCGGGCGTATACGTAGTCCCAGACGCGGCCCGTGACGGAGGTCTGGTCGGGCGGGTATCTCCACCACCAGCGCCCGATGGTGGTGAGCGGGAAACCGGCCTGCTGCAACAGCGAGTAGACGGCGTGGTAGGAGCCGAAGTGGGCACTGCAGAAAACGGCTCCCTTGCCCTGAGCCAGCGCCGCTTCCAGGTGCTCGCGGCCGCGAATCTCCACCAGCCGCTGCAGGGACCGGGCCCGGCCGCGCAGCCGCATCAAGTCGATGACCTCGCAGCTGCGGACCCGGAAGACGTCCTTGGCCACCCGCCGGGTCTCGGCCGGGGCGGGTTCGTCCCCGAGCAGCAGCCGCAGGCTGTGCAGCACCTCGTCCCGTTTGCGGGTCCAGGTGTAAAACATGAGATCGCCCCGCCAGCAGGCGGCTCGGTAGCTCAGCCGGCTGGGCAACAGCGCCAGCAGCGGGGCCACGGCCAGGTAGTAGGCGATGCCCTCGGCCGCGAACAGCAGCCGCAGGGCGGTCCTGTCCTTACCCACGGCCGACTGCCTGACCCGTTCTTCCCCCGTCCCGGGACCGGATGCAGGCGCAGATGGCGTCGACGCTCTCAAAGTTCTCCGGGATGAGGTCTTCGTCGCCTAGGGCGACGCCAAGCTGCTGCTGGATAAACACGACCAGCCGCAGCAGGCCGAGCGAGTCGACGATGCCCGATTCGAGCAGCGACGTACTATTACCGAGCGGCAGCAGGCTAGCGTCCTGGACGAGTTCGCTGCTGATAAAATCGTTGATTGTCGCTTCCACTGAAATTCTCCTGTATGCCGTGTGATCGCTCCGCGGCGTTACCCGCCCGGCTGCCCCAGCCGGGCGCGGTCGACCTTGCCGTTGGAATTCCTGGGCAGCAGGTCGCGAAACTCCACGATGTCCGGCACCATGTAGGCCGGCAGCCGCCGGTAGCAGTGATCGGTTACTTCTTCCCGGGTGAGCTCGCCGTCGGCGCTGATGACCGCACGCAGGAGGCAGCCGAGCATTTCGTCCGGCACCGGCAGCACCACCGCCTCCCGGACGGCCGCCAGAGCGTACAGGACGGTCTCTACCTCGCCCAGTTCCACCCGGTAGCCGCGGGTCTTGACCATGCCGTCCTGGCGGCCGAGAAATAGGTAGTTGCCCTGGTCGTCCAGGGTGACCAGGTCACCGGTGCGGTAGACGGGCTCGTCGTAGACCGGCTGGAACGGGTTGCGGACCAGTGCCCGGCGGGTCTTCTCGTGATCGCCCCAGTAGCCGCTCATGAGCCCGGGGCCGCGGGCGTAGAGCTCACCCTCCTCACCCGGCTTGGTCACCCGGCTGCCGTCGACGGCGACCGCGAACACCTCGGTGTTGGCGCAGCCCTTCCCGATCGGGACCGGGGCGGTCAGCTCGGCGCCGGGCGGTACCTCGTACCAGGTGCAGACATTGGTCTCGGTAGGGCCGTACCAGTTCAGGTAGCGCGCGCCGGGCAAAGCGGCCATGAGCGCGCTTAGGTGCTTGGCGGGGAAGACCTCGCCGGCGAAGATGACTGCCCGCAGCGCGGACAGGTCCGCGGCGGCCAGGTTGCGGTAAGTCGCGAGCACGGTGAGCACCGAAGGCACGGAGTACCAGACCGAGATCCGCTCGCTTTCCAGCCACTGCGCCAGCCGGACCGGGAAGATCGCGGTGCCGTCGGGGACCACGGCCAAGCAGGCGCCCGCCGCCGCGCTGGCGAAAATGTCGAATACGGACAGGTCAAAGTGGAGCGGGGCCGGGCTGGCCACGCGGTCGCCGGGACCCAAGGCGGTGCAGGCGGCGGCCCAGTCGACGAAGGTGAGCGAGGCCCGGTGAGAGATCGTCACCCCCTTGGGCACGCCGGTCGACCCGGACGTGTAGAGGATGTACGCCAGGTCGGTCTCGATCCCCGGTTCGTCGGGCAGCTCGCCGGCCGGCTCCGCCAGCACCGCTTCCCAGGAAACCAGCTGCGGCCCGCCGGAGTCAGGCACCACGGCGCCGGCCGCCGCGCGCCCCCAGTGCGGGCCGGCCGTGATCACGGTTCGCAGCCGGGGCACGCTGCTGCTCAGCGCCGCGGCGGCGGCCGTGCTGGCCTGATCGGCCAGCAGTACGGCGAAGCCGCTGTCGGTCATGATGGCCGCCAGCCGCGCGGCAGGCGACTTCGGGTCAAGCGGGATGTAGCAGGCTCCGGCCTTCAGGACGCCGAACAGGGCGACGACCGAGGCAGCGGACTTGGGCGCGAGAATCCCCACCCGGTCGCCCGGTGCCACCCCTTGAGTCAGCAGTGCGCGGGCGACCTGGGTGCTCAGCGTGTCCAGCTCAGCGTAGCTGAGGGACCGCTCGCCGACGGTCACGGCGGGCCGCTGCGGGACCCGGGCCGCACTGTCCCGCAGCAGGTGCTGCAGCAGATACGCCATGGTGACTGGTTCCCTCCCCCTATCAGGACTTACAGGCCCAGCAGGCTGGCCAGGAGAACCCGTTGGATCTCCGAGGTTCCGGAGTAGATCGTGCCGGCCACGGCATCGCGCAGGTCGCGCTCGATGCCGCTTTCCTTCATGTAGCCGTAAGCGCCGTGCAGCTGGATGGCATCCAGGCTGGAGGCGACCCAGGCTTCGCTGGTGAACAGCTTGGCCGCGGCCGCCGCGGCCAGCGCCGACTCGCCCTGCTGGCCGAGCCAGGCGGCCTGGTAGACCAGCAGCCGGGCCACCTCAACCCGCACGTACATGTCGGCCACCTTGTTTGCCACCGCCTGGAACTTGCCGATGGGCTGGCCAAACTGCTTGCGCACCCGCGCGTACTGCACGCAGGCCTCGAGCTGGCGCTGCATGGCGCCGACCGCGCTGGCCAGGATGCAGCTGCGCTCCCAGGTCATCGACGAGTTGAAGATGGCCATCCCGGCGCCCTCGCCGCCCAGCCGGCTGGTTTCCGGAATAACGCAGTCATCCAGCACGACCTCACCCATCGGCGAGGTGCGCAGGCCCATCTTGTCCAGGCCGCGGCTCACGCTGAAACCGGGGGTACCTTTCTCGACCAGGAAGGCCGAGACGCCGGACATCTTCGGCTTGCCCGGGTCGGCGGCGAAGACCAGCACCACGTCGGCCACCGGGGCGTTGGTGATATACAGCTTGGTCCCGTTAAGCACATAGCTGTCGCCCCGGCGCTCAACCCGGGTCCGCATGCTGAACGCGTCCGACCCCGAGTCGGGCTCGGTCATCGCGTGCACGCCGACCAGGTCGCCCGAGATGAGCCCGGGCAGGTACGCCTGCTGCTGCCCGGATGAGCCGAACTTCACCAGCGGCAGCTCCAGGGTCCACATCTGCGCGTTCAGCGAGAAGATCAGCCCGTTGTCGTGGCACCCGTAGCCTAGTGCCTCCATGACCAGCACCGTCGTCAGGATATCGGCCCCGGCGCCACCTAGCTCGACCGGCACCGGCAGGCCCTGGATCCCGAACTTGGCGCAGGCCTGCCAGGCCAGCAGCGAGAACTCGCCTGCCTCTTCGCGCCGGGCAAAGTCTTGGTTCAGCTCCCGGCGCGCGAAATCAACCGCGGCTGCCTTGAGCTCTTTGTGCTCCGCGCTGAGCGAGAAGTCCACCTTTGCTCCCTGCTCACAGGCTCAGCCTCGGGGCTTCACTGAGCTGCCTTTAGTGCCGCTCGCGGGATCTTCGCCCACGCGAGCTGAACGTCCGGTCCCGGTTATCAGGACACCAGCCGCTCAATAGTGGCACGGCGGCTGAGCCGTTCGCGGCCAAACGCCCGCAAATCGACAGCACGGCGACGGCGCCGGGCCGAGACGCCGGCCGCGGCACCGCGCTGACGGCCTCTACCCGGCTCTTCGGGCCGGCTGGCCGGCCCGGGCCAGGCGGCCCATGAGGTGCAGGCCGCGCAGGAGCCGTTCCATCTCCTGCTCGGCCGCGTCGGGGTCGGCGGCGCGCAGGTGGGCCAGCAGGCACCGGCTGGAGCATGACTGGTATCAGCGGCGGACGGCCGGGGATACCGCGCCGAAACCGGCAGGCCTTACCATGGTCCACGCACGGCCGCGGATCCCCGCAGGTCAGGCATCTGGCACGGAACGACGGGAGCACGGATTTGACCGGAACGGGCGGCAGCCGGCTGACCATCATCGGCGGCGGCGTCATGGGACTGATGACGGCGTACTACGCGGCGCCCCTGGCGGGCTCGGTCACCGTGCTGGAGAAATCGCGGGTCGGCGACCCGGGCACGGCTTCGTTCGGGCTGACCCGGTCGGTCCGCAACGACTACCTCGACCCGCAGTACTCGCGGCTGGCCTTCGAGGCCCGTCAGCTCTGGCTGGACCTGCAGGAACGGGCCGGCCAGCGGCTGCTGGTGGACTGCGGCTGCCTGAACCTGGCCAAGGCCAGCGTGACCCCCGACGTACCCGCGAGTTACGGCGCGGCGAGCTTCGCGGTGCTGGAGAAGCTGGGGCTGCGCTGCGAAGCCCTGCCCGGCCCGGCCCTGGCCGGGCGCTTCCCGCAGTTCGCGGTGGACGGCGGCTGGCTGGACATCGACGCCGGGTTCGCCGACCTGGCCGCGGTGACCGCCCTGCTGCGGTCGGCGGTGCCCGCCCGCGGGGCCGAGATCCGCGAGCAGACGGAAATCCGCGCGATCACCCGCTCCGCTGACGGCTGGACGGTGCAGACCAGCGCCGGGCCGGTCGAGTCGGACGCGCTGGTGATCACCGCGGGCCTGGGGACCAACGAGCTGCTGGAGCTGATCCCCGGCTGCGCGGTCCGCTTCCCGCTCAGCCCGGACCGGCCGGTGCAGTCCAAGTACTTCATCCCCGACCCGGCGGTGCGCGACGCCTACACCGAGGAGAACCTGCCGGTCTTCGCCTACCTGGACGTCGGCGTCTACGGGCACCCGATCTACGCCGGCCGGACGCCGGGGGTGAAGATCGGCTTCTACCACCCGCCGGACGCGGCCGTCGTCCCCTCGACGATCAGCTCGGTGGAAGACTTCGTGGCCGAGTGCATGCCCGGGCTGCGCGGCGCCCAGACGGTGGACGTGGCCGAGGCCAGCGGCGTCGACACCTGCTTCTACGACCTGGTCGGGGATGACGACTTCATCCTCGGCCCGCTGCCGGGAGCGGCGGGCGCCTTCGTCGGCGTCGGCTGGCGCGGCACCGGCTACAAGTTCGCGCCGTGGGTGGGCCGGGTGCTGGCCCAGCTCGCGGTCCAGCGGGGCACCGTGTACGACATCAGCCGCTTCACCCCGGGCCGGTTCGCCGGGGCTCACGCAGAAGGGACCGCCGGATGACCCCGGGGCAGGGAATCGAGCAGCGGCTCGCGCAGGGCGTAGTCCTCGGGGCCGAAGGCTACGTCTTCGAGCTGGAACGCCGCGGCTACATCAAGGCGGGCCCGTACGTGCCCGAGGTCGTGCTCGACTTCCCCGACGCGGTGCGCGAGCTGCACCGGGAGTTCCTGCGGGCCGGGGCGGAGGTCATGGTCGCGCTGACCTACTACGCCCACCGGGAGAAGCTGCGGCACATCGGCCGGGAGAACGACCTGGAGGAGATGAACCGGCACGCCGTGCGGCTGGCCCGGGACGTCGCGCGCGAGGGCGGCGCGCTGGTGGCGGGCAACGTCTGCAATACCTGGACCTACAACCCGGCGGACCCGGCGACCAGCGCCGTCGTGCGGGCGCAGTACACCGAGCAGCTCGGCTGGGCCCTCGACGAGGGCGTCGACTTCGTGATCTCCGAGACCAACGACTACCTGGGCGAGGCCCTGATCGCCCTTGAGGTGGCCCAGGAGCTGGGGCTGCCCGCCATGGTGACATTCGCCTCGACCCAGCCGGAGACGACCCGGGACGGCTACGACTACGTCGAGGCCTGCCGCATCCTGGCCGGCCACGGGGCCGCCGTCGTCGGGCTGAACTGCGACCGGGGACCGGTCACCATGCTGCCGCTGCTGGGCCGGATCCGGAACGCGGTGGACTGCGCGGTGGCGGCGCAGCCGGTGCCGTACCGGACCACCCCGGAGATGCCGACCATGCAGTCGCTGCGGGCCGACGGCGTGGACCGGGTGTTCCCGCTGGCCCTGGAGCCGTTCTCCTGCACCCGGTTCGACCTGGCCGCCTTTGCCGGAGCGGCCCGGGAACTGGGCGTCAACTACATCGGGATCTGCTGCGGCGGCGCCCCGCACCATGTCCGGGCCATGGCCGAGGCGCTGGGCCGCGAGGTCCCGGCGAGCAAGTACGCCCCGGTCATGGACCTGCACCCGATCCTCGGGGTCACCGGCGCGGCCCACGAGGCGAACGTGCTGGCGGCCTGGAACGTCGCGGGCTGAGCGGGCGGTGGCCGAGGCCGGGAGCCGCCCGGGGCACGTGCCCCTGGTGGGCCTGCTCACCTTTACCAGCGGCGGCGTCGACGTCGTCACCCTGATGGTGATCGGCGGCGCGTTCACCAGCGTCATCACCGGCAACCTGATCTTCGTCGGGCGGGCCGTCGGCACCTCGTCGCTGAACCCGGCGCTGCACGCGATCATGGCGGTCGCCGGCTACGTGCTCGGCGTGGCGGCCGGCAGCAGGCTCCGGCTGCGGTTCGGCCGCCGGGGCCCGCAGGCAGCCTGGCCGCGGTCGGCGACGCTGGTCCTGGCGGCCGAGTGGGCCGTCCTGGCCGCGGTCAACGTCGCCTGGATCGGTTACGACGCCGCCCCGCCGGCCGCCGCCACCGACGTCCTGCTCGTCGCGGCGGCGCTGGCGCTCGGCCTGCAGGGCGCCGCGGCCCGGGCGATCAAGGGCAGCCCGTCGACCACCTACATGACCGGCGCGCTCACCGCGCTGGTGGAGGCGCTGGCCACCGGCGCCCGCCGGTCGGCCGACGCCTCGGCCGCGGTCGGCCTGCTCGCCCTCGTGGCGGGCGCGGCCTGCAGCGCGGTGCTGGTAGAGCACGCCCCCCGGGTCGCCCTGGTTCCCCCGGTGGTGTCGCTGGCGCTGGTTGTCGCGGTCAAGTGGCGTCAGCACCAGGCCGAGCAGCGGGTCGCGACCGCGACCGGGCCGGTCTGAGCCGCGAGGTCCGTCCCAGTCAGCGGAACGTCCCACTCAGTGGGAAACCGCTATTCCCGACGCGGTTACCCAGGGCTACATTTGGCCCGGCCGAGAACACCGCGACGAACGAGACGGATGCCCATGCTCGACAGCACTCAGCGCACGATCGCGGCCGAACTGCTCTGGGCGGCGGAGCGGGACCTGGCGCCCGTCGACCCGCTGACCGAGCTGTACCCCGGCATCGACGTCGTGGACGCCTACGAGATCCAGCTCATCAACATCAGGCGCAAGACCGCCGGCGGCGCCCGGATACGGGGCCACAAGGTCGGCCTCTCTTCACCGGTCATGCAGCAGATGATGGGGGTCGACGAGCCCGACTACGGGCACCTGCTCGACCCGATGGTCCTGACCCCGGGCCGGCCGGTCCCGGCCGCGGCCTACTGCTACCCGCGGATCGAAGTCGAGATCGGCTACGTGCTGGGCGCCTCCTTGCCCGGGGCGGGCTGCACCGAGGCCGACGTCCTGGCCGCGACCGAGTACATCGTGCCCAGCTTCGAGCTGATCGACAGCCGGATCAGGGACTGGCACATCAAGCTGGCCGACACGATCGCCGACAACGCGTCCTCCGCGGGCGTCATCCTGGGCGAGGCCCGGCGGACTCCGGCCGGACTGCAGGCCCGGGGTGTCGACCTGGCGGACATCGAGGCCGTGCTCTACCAGGGCGGGTCCGGGGACGGCGGAGCTGCCACGGAGGTCGCCCGGGGCAATACCAGCGCCGTGCTCGGCAACCCGACCGCCTGCGTCGCCTGGCTGGCCCGGAAGGTCGCTGACTTCGGGGTGAAGCTCGAGGCGGGGCACCTCATCCTGCCCGGCTCGTGCACCAAGGCGGTCGACGCGCTGCCCGGCACCACGTTCCGCGCCGAATTCGCCGGTCTCGGCACCGTGACCGCCTCTTTCGAATAGGGATAACACCGTGACCAAGGCCACCGCCGCGATCATCGGGTCGGGCAACATCGGCACCGACCTCATGTACACGCTGCTCCGCTCGGACATCATCGAGCCGCGCTGGATGATCGGCGTCGACACCAGCAGCCCGGGGCTGAAGCGGGCGGCCGACCACGGCCTCACCGCCTCGGCGGAAGGGGTGGACTGGCTGCTGGCCAACGCCAAGCCGGACCTGGTATTCGAGGCCACCTCCGCCTACGTGCACCGGGAGAACGCCCCCCGGTACGCCGAACTCGGGATCCAGGCGATCGACCTGACCCCGGCGGCGATCGGCCCGGCGGTGGTGCCCGCGGTCAACCTGGGCCAGCACACCGACACGCCTAACGTCAGCCTGATTACCTGCGGCGGCCAGGCCACCATCCCGATGGTCTACGCGGTGTCCCGGGTCGTCCCGGTGGAGTACGCGGAGATCGTGGCCAGCGTCGCCTCCCCGTCGGCGGGCCCGGGCACCCGGGCCAACATCGACGAGTTCACCAAGACCACCGCCCGCGGGGTGGAGACGATCGGCGGCGCCAAGCGGGGCAAGGCGATCATCATCCTCAACCCGGCCGAGCCGCCGATGCTGATGCAGGACACGATCTTCTGCGCGATCCCGGCCGACGCCGACCGGGACGCGATCGCCGCCTCCGTCAAGGAGATCGCCGCCGACGTGGCGGCCTACGTGCCGGGCTACCGGCTGCGCACCGACCCGCAGTTCGACGACCCCACCCCGATGAGCGGCGGCCGCGCCCGGGTCG
>DASWUW010000839.1:0-17933 GCA_036406335.1 Trebonia sp. | reverse complement strand
GCCCACCCCGCCGACCACCTGGGCGCAGATGATCGCCGACGCGGAGCAGCTGGCCAAGGCGGGCAAGCCGCACTACATCGAGGTCCAGGGAGCGCAGTACGAGGGCGGCACCGTCTGGTTCAACACCATGGTGGCCAGCGCGGGCGGCAGCATCCTGAACGCCGGCGCCACCGCCGCCTCCCTGGGCGCACCCGCGGTCAAGGCCCTGACGATCATGAAGCAGCTAGCCGACTCGCCCGCCGCCGACCCGTCGATGTCGGTGCAGATGGAGAACCCGAACCGGCTCCAGATGGAGGCCGGCAACGCCGCCTTCGAGCTCAACTACCCGTTCGTCTATCCGGGCATGAAGCTGGACAACCCGACGCTGTTCAAGAGCTTCAAGTGGGCCCCGTACCCGGAGGTCACCGCGGGCATGCCCGCCAAGGTGACGATCGGCGGCATCGACCTCGCCGTGGGCGCCTACTCCCAGCACAAGGACCTGGCCTTCCAGGCCGCGCTGTGCCTGCGGGACGAGCAGAACCAGCTCATCGGGGCCACCGTGGGCGGCGTCCCGCCGACGATCGCCAGCCTGTACAGCAACCCCAAGCTGTTCCCCGACTACCCGTTCCACGCCGACATCCTGTCCGCCCTGGAGAACGCCAGCGTCCGGCCGCAGACGCCGGTCTACCAGGTGGTCTCCATCGACCTCTCGCACCAGATCTCGCCCGCCAGCTCGATCAACCCGGCTGGCACCATCTCGGCGATGACCGGCCAGATCAACGATGCGCTCGAGTCCAAGGGCCTGGTCCCGTGAGCGAAAGGAGGATCCGATGAGCACCGTTACCCCAGGCATGGGGACCGTCGCCACCGAGGCGGAGCCCGTCAGGGGCAGGAAAGGCCGGGTACCGCTGTCGGACGGGGCCCGGGCCGACCGCCGCCTCGCGTTCTGGCTAGTCGGCCCCGCGGTCCTGGTGATGATCGCGGTGACCGCCTACCCGCTGGTCTACGCGGTCATCCTGTCGCTGGAGAAGTACAACCTGGAGTTCCCGCAGGACGTCAAGTTCATCGGGTTCTCTAACTACGCCGCCGTCCTCAGCTCGCCCTTCTGGTGGAAGTCACTCGAGGTCACGCTGATCATCACGGTCTTCTCGGTCGGCGTCACCGCGATCCTGGGCATGCTGCTGGCCCAGGTGCTGCACCGCACGGTGTTCTTCCGCGGCGGCGTCCGCACCGCCTCGCTCATCCCCTACGGGATCGTGACCGTCGCGGCCTCCTACAGCTGGCAGTACGCGTGGACACCGGGCCAGGGTTACCTGTCCTCCGCGTTCGGCAACAGCGCGCCGCTGACCAACCAGGCCGAGGCGATCATCGTGATCATCATCGCCGAGATCTGGAAGACCACGCCGTTCATGGGCCTCCTGCTGCTCGCCGGGCTTTCGCTGGTGCCGGATGACCTGCTCAAGGCGGCCAAGGTAGACGGCGCCACCCCCTGGCAGCGGTTCACCAAGATCACCCTGCCGCTGATGAAGCCCGCGATCCTGGTCGCGGTGCTGTTCCGCACCCTCGACTCGTTCCGCATCTTCGACAACATCTTCATCTTGACCAGCGGCAACAACGGCACCGCATCGGTGTCTACCCTGGGTTACGACAACCTGTTCAGCGCGCTGAACCTGGGAATCGGGTCGACGATCGCCATCCTCATCTTCATCTGCGTGGCGATCATCGCGGTCATATTCATCCTCGGGTTCGGCACCGCCGCACCCGGCTCGGACATGGGAAAGAGGTGACGGCGGCATGGCCGCTCTGACCGCCCGGCAGCGATCCGGCTGGTCGATCGCGAATACCGTCGTCATCGCGCTGGCCCTGATCCCGGTGCTCTGGCTGGTATCGCTGTCGTTCAAGACGCCGGCTGCCGTGCTCGACCCGTCCTTCTGGCCCGCTCAGTTCACCTGGGGTAACTACAGCGGGATCCTGGGCAGCTCGCAGTTCCTGCGGCCGCTGCTGAACTCGATCGGCATCGGCATCATCTCCACGCTCATCTCGGTCGTGCTGGCCTCGATGGCGGCCTACGCCGTCGCCCGGCTGCAGTTCCCCGGCAAGAGCGTGCTGATCGGCCTGGCCCTGCTGATCGCGATGTTCCCGCTGATCGCGCTGGTGACCCCGATGTTCACCATCGAGCGGTCGCTGGGCCTGTTCAACACCTGGTTCGGCCTGATCATCCCGTACGTGGCGTTCGGCCTGCCGCTCGGCATCTACACTCTGTCGGCCTTCTTCCGGGAAATCCCCTGGGAGCTGGAGAAGGCAGCCAAGATGGACGGGGCCACCCCGTTCCAGGCCTTCACCCGGGTCATCGCCCCGCTCGCCGCTCCCGGCATGGTCACCACGGCCATCCTGGTCTTCCTGGCCTGCTGGAACGACTTCCTGCTGGCGATCTCGTTCACCTCCACCATCAGCTCCCGCACCGCGCCGGCCGCTATGCAGTACTTCAGCGGCGGCTCGGTCTTCACCGTCCCGACCGGGCCCATCGCCGCGGCCGCGGTCGTCATCACCATTCCCATCGTCATTTTCGTGCTCTTCTTCCAGCGTCGTATCGTCGCCGGCCTCACCTCTGGTGCGGTCAAGGGCTAACAGGAGGATCCAATGGCCCCCATCACCCTGGACCACATCAACAAGCGCTACCCGGACGGACAGGTAGCGGTCAGCGACTTCAACCTGGCCATCGGCGACGGCGAGTTCGTCATCCTGGTCGGCCCGTCCGGCTGCGGGAAGTCGACCACCCTCAACATGATCGCCGGCCTGGAGGACATCACCTCGGGCGAACTGCGCATCGGCGACTCGGTGGTGAACAACAAGTCGCCCAAGGACCGCGACATCGCGATGGTCTTCCAGAGCTACGCGCTCTACCCGCACATGACCGTGCGGGAGAACATGGGGTTCGCGCTCAAGCTGGCCAAGACGCCCAAGGACGTCATCAACCAGAAGGTGGAAGAGGCCGCGCGGATCCTGGACCTGACCCAGCACCTGGACCGCAAGCCCGCCAACCTGTCCGGCGGCCAGCGGCAGCGGGTGGCCATGGGGCGGGCGATCGTGCGCGACCCGGCCGTGTTCCTGATGGACGAGCCGCTGTCCAACCTGGACGCCAAGCTCCGGGTGCAGATGCGCACCCAGGTGTCCCGGATCCAGCGGCGGCTCGGCACCACCACCGTGTACGTGACCCACGACCAGACCGAGGCGATGACGCTCGGCGACCGGGTCGCGGTCATGCGCAGCGGCCTGCTGCAGCAGGTAGGCAGCCCGGGCGAGCTCTACCACCGGCCGGACAACCTGTTCGTGGCCGGGTTCATCGGCTCGCCGTCGATGAACTTCCTGCCCGGCACGGTGGAGAACAACCTGCTGCGCACCAGCCTGGGTGACTTCCCGGTCACCGACCGGCTGCGGCGCGAGCTGGAGGGCGCGAACACCGACCGGAACGTGATCGTCGGCATCCGGCCGGAGAACTTCGAGGACGCCTCGCTCGTTCCGGCCGACGCCCGCGCCCGCGGCATCACCTTCCGGGCCAAGATCGACGTGGTCGAGTCGATGGGCTCGGACGTGTTCGTCTACTTCAGCCTGGACCGCGGCACGCGGGCGAGCGCGGCTGAGCTGGACGAGCTGGCGGCGGACTCCGGCAGCACGGACACCGGCTCCGACGTCGAGACGATCACCGCCCGGCTGGACGCCGCCTCGCGGGTGCGCGAGTCCGCGGACGCGGAACTGTGGGCCGACGGCGCCGCGATCCACGTCTTCGACCCGTCCACCGGCCGCAACCTGTCGGTCGCGGCCGCGGCCGGCACCCCGGTGCCGCCCGTTCCCGAGGGGCACAGCGCCAACCAGCGGCAGTCTGTCTCCGAAACCGAGCCGGAGACGGAGGGCAGCGCGACCGAGCTTCCCTAGTGACCGGGGGCCCGCGTCACCTGACCCCAGGTGACGCGGGCCCGCTCAGTCGACCTTTCCGCGCAGCCGCTCGACGATCTCGTCGCTCCACTCGTGCGCCAGGATCAGCCGGTACCGCTCGGTGATGACCCGCAGGTAGGCCTCCGCCTCGGTCCGCGTGCCGATCAGGTCGGCGGCGCGCATCATCCGCACCACGGGCACGTACTCCTCGGCGTACCAGTGCCGCGCGGTCTCCGCCCGGTCGCTGAACTGGCCGGTGTCCTGCATCCGCCGGTACCCCCAGGCCTCGACGGCCTCGCCCAGCTCGGCGTACGACCAGGGGTCGGCCACGGTGATCTTGGCCATGGCGGCCGCGTTCAGCGGTACCCGGGCCCGGAAAATCCGCTCGTAGCCCTTGAACAGCAGGTCCCGGCGGCCCCTGATGCCGGTGGCGGGCACCGCGGTGCGCATCTCGGTCACGTAGGCCTCGATGGTCTTGGCGCCGGTCGCCATGGCGATCGACACCCGGTGATGGCCGTCCTGCACGAAGTGCAGGTCGCCGACCCGGTATACCTCGATCGGCGGGATCGCCTCGCCGCGCCGCTGGGCGAGCGCCAGCCGTTCCCAGCGCTCCCGGCTCCGGCCGTTGGTCGGCCGGAACCTCCGGTCAAAGTCCCGGGCCGAGTCGACCGTGCCGACAATGGTGTCCAGCCGGATTGTCTGCAGCCCGAGCCGCCGCTCGCCGCGCCGGCCGAGCGCGTCGAGGACCTCGGCCAGCGGCAGGATCACGTTCACGTCGTCCGGGGCCCGGCGCAGCCGCCGGACCAGCCGCGCGAGGGCCTGGCGGCGCCGGAGCCGGAGGAACTCGTCGGCTACGTCGGCCCGCGGAAACCCGGTCTCAGCGGGCACTGTCGTGCTCAGTAGGCACGGTGGCCGGCAGCGCGCTCGCGGATGTCGAGCCCGGCTGCGGCCAGCGCCGCCTCGGTCCGGTAGATGTCCGCCTGGCTGGCGTTGTCGCCCGGCACCGGGGTGACGCCGAACCGCTGACAGGCCTCGGCCAGCGTGTCCAGGTAGGCGCCGCGCAACGAGCGCACCCGGTGCCCCTTGGCGTGCAGCTCCGCGCTGGTCTCGGCCTCCTCGAGTTCCGTCCGCAGCCGCCGCAGGTTCGCCGCGAGCCGCAGCACTGGCATCGGCGGCGGCGCCTTCGCGCGCTTCTCCTCCAGCCAGCGCGCAGCCCGCACCGCGCCGATGAGGGCGCCCAGGGCGGCCGGCATCAGCGTCATGATGAGGACAAGCTCCACGACGGTGCTCACCGGTCCAGTGTCGCCAGTCCCGGCCCGGTTAGGCAAGGGCTACGTCAAGCCGGCAACTCCTATTATCCGGCCTGCATGGCCGGCCAGCATATGAATTATTGTGCGACATTTGGACCCTTGGACGGGTCTTAATGTCACCCAATCCCGGAAACGGGCCGCGTTCCGACTTCACGGCGTGACCGTTTCCACGGCCATGCTCGTGTCGCCCACCATCGAGGCCGGGTCGATGACCCGGTCGAACTCCTCGCCCGAGAGGTAGCCCAGGGCCAGTGCGGCCGAGCGCAGGGTGGTGCCCTCGTGGTCGGCCTTGTGCGCGATCTCGGCCGACCGGTCGTACCCGATCACCGGCGACAGCGCGGTGACCAGCATCAGCGACCGGTCTACGTGCTCCGCGATGCGCGCGGCGTTCAACTCGGCGCCCTCCACGCAGAACACCCGGAACGCGTGGCAGGCCCCGGCTAGCAGGCCGGCCGAGTGCAGGAAGTTGGCGATGATCACCGGCCGCATCGTGTTCAGCTCCAGGTTTCCCTGCGCGGCGGCGAACGCGGTCGCCGTGTCGTTGCCGAACACCTGCGCGCACACCATCAGCAGGGCCTCGCACTGGGTGGGGTTCACCTTGCCCGGCATGATCGACGATCCCGGCTCGTTGGCCGGCAGCACCAGCTCCCCGAGCCCGGACCGCGGCCCGGATCCGAGCCAGCGGATGTCGTTGGCGATCTTGGCCAGCGGCACCGCCAGCCCGCGCAGCCCGGCGGAGGCCGCAGCCACGGCATCGGCGCCGCCCAGCGCCGCGAACTTATTGGCCGCGGTCACGAACGGGTACCCGGTGGACGCGGCGATCCGGGCGGCGACCTCCTCGGCGAATCCGGGCGGCGCGTTGAGCCCGGTGCCCACCGCGGTCCCCCCGGCCGCCAGTTCGTAAAGGTCAGCGCAGGACCGCTCCAGCGCCGACAGGGCCTGCGACAGCTGCCGGGCGTAGCCGGACCATTCCTGGCCCACGGTGAGCGGCACCGCGTCCTCCAGGTGGGTGCGCCCGATCTTGACCACGTCCCGCCACGCCGCGGCCTTGTCCGCGACGGCGTCGCGCAGCGCCGTCACGCTGGGAACAACCGCCTCCGTCACCGCCCGCACCGCCGCGACGTGCATCGCCGTGGGGAACGTGTCGTTGGACGACTGCCCCAGGTTCACGTGGTCGTTCGGGTGTACCGGCGACTTCGACCCGATAACCCCGCCCGCCAGCTGGATGCACCGGTTCGCGATCACCTCGTTGACGTTCATGTTGGACTGGGTGCCCGACCCGGTCTGCCACACCCGCAGCGGGAAGTGCTCGTCCAGCTCGCCGTCGATCACCTCGTCGCAGACCCGGGCGATCAGCGCTGCCAGCCACGGCTCCATCCGCCCGGCCGCCCCGTTGGCCAGCGCCGCCGCCTTCTTCACGTGCCCGAACGCGTGATAGACGGCGAGCGGCATCGGGTCGGGCCCGATACCGCCGAAGTGCCGCAGCGACCGCTCGGTCTGCGCTCCCCAGTAGCGGTCGGCGGGCACGTCGATGACACCCATGGAGTCCGACTCCCGCCGGTGCCCGCTCGCCCCGATCCCGACCGGCAGGTCGCGTACTTCCGGCCCATCGCTCATAACCCCACCCTCGCACACCCCCGGGCCGCCGCCGCCGGCCGCCCTCGGCAATCCGCAGGCAAGCGTCCGGCCAGTTCAGTAAATTGGCCCGAAGGTTAATTTCCAGTAAGTAAAATCTGAGGGGGAATCTCACTAATGCGAATAAAGTCAGTTTTGCCGCTCGGGGTGCTGCGGCAGTCCTGCTGGCGCTAACCGCAGTAGCCGCCGCTGCGGGCAGCGCCAGCGCCAAAACGGTCAGTTCGTGCAGCGCCCAGGGGGAGTTCGCCATCTGCGACGCTACGGCCGACATCGGCCATCCGGCAACCATCTCGCTCACGATCACGGCCAGCCCCAACCAGAGTGTTTCCGGTGCCTGGGACGACACCTGCTCGCAGGGCACCGGGGCAGGCGGCGCCAGCGGTACCTTCAAGGGCATCACGCCGCTTACTCTGACCGTCAAGCCCCTATGCCCACCCGGACGACTGCATTGTCTCCGCGGACGCGCAGCTGAGCGCGGCCGGCAAGAGCGTTCACATCGTGATCAGCTCGCCCGCGGTGACGGCGCCGGCGGTCAGGGGGGCGATCGGCGGCTGCGTGAACGACCTGAAGGACAGCTCAGCCAACGGCACTCCGATCGTGCTGTGGGTCTGTAACGGCCAGGGGCAGCAGGATTGGACCTCGCGGCCAGCTTGACCGGCTGGTACTGTCCCACGTCGCGGACCGCCCAGTCGCCCACGATCACCTGCAGCGGGGAAGCGACCGCGGCCGCCGAGAGCGAGATGCCGAGCGCCGCGCGCTGGTAAGGGCCGCCCCGCCCGCGCAGGAACGACCAGGCGTAGACGCCGGCCAGCAGGAACCCGCAGACGATAAAGGCGGCGAAATACATGTGGACGTACTCGGCCCAGAACAGCGGGTTGTCGAACAGTGCCTTCCACGGGCGGACGTCGGCCGCCCTGCCGTTGACCAGCGTGAACCCGGTCGGGTGGTTCATCCAGGCGTTCACCGCGATGACAAAGAACGAGCCGGCCGCCCCGGCGGCGGCGATCGGGACCCCGCACCAGAAGTGCACCCGGGCCGGCATCCGGTCCCACCCGTAGGCGTAGATCCCGATGAAGATCGCCTCGAGGAAGAACGAGAAGCCCTCCAGGGTGAACCCGAGACCGAACACGTTCCCGAAGTCCTGCACCCACGCCGGCCACAGCAGCCCGAGTTCGAAGGACAAGATCGTGCCGGTCACCACCCCCACCGCGAACAGCGCCAGCATGATCCGCGACCAGCGCCGGGCGAGCACCCGGTACACCTGGTTCCCGGTCCGCAGGTAACGCCACTCGGCGAACAGCAGCAGCACCGGGAACGCGATCCCCAAGCAGACCAGCGGGATGTGCCCGGTCAGCGACAGCGCCTGCATCTGCCGGGCCTCGTAGAGATGGTGCTGGTTCACGTTCATCGCGGCTCGGCCTACACCTATTACTACGACCTGTAGTAGTTGGGTACTGGACAATTTCCGGTCCGGACCCTTCACTGGAATGCGCAGGGTCAGCAGCTCCGAGAGGCAGGCGAGGACGACGGTTACCAGCGAGCGGGTGAGCTCAGCTACCTTTCCCCCGAGTCCACGGTGCTCCGCCGGTTCACCGCACCCGGGGCGAGCGTCAACACCGGGACCTAGCGCAGCTACGAGATGCGGATCGGCAACGGCCGTCCCGTCCAGAATGAGTTCACGCTGGACCGCAGCGGTTTCGCGATTATCCGGCACCGTTCGGCGGTAACCGACCTCACCGACCGGGAGGAGGTTGGCGAGCACGCCTCGCAGCCGCAGGCGGCCCTGGTGCACGACGACTACTCCGTGGCCGGCGCGCGGGCGCGGGCCACGAGCGCCTACGCGGCCCGTTTCCCGGACGGGCCGGGCTACCGCCGGGCGCTCATCACCAGCCTGTGGCGGGTGTTCAGCCCGCCGCCGCAGGACTGGCCGCTCGCCCTGTGCGACTACACCAGCGTCGGGCCGGACGAGGGCCTGGACAACCGGATGTACTTCGTGGACAAGATTCCCGACGACCTGTACGCCGAGATGCCGCCGGACGCCCCCGGAGCCAGCGGCTTCGAGTTCCGTCATAACCCCGGCCACCGGTGGTGGTACTTCCCGGATATGACCCGCGACGAGATCCTGCTGTTCAAACTGAACGACAGTGACCACGCCCGGGCCTGGCGCGTGCCGCACAGCGCGTTCCGCGACCAGACCGCGCGGGCGTCCCAGCCGCGGCACAGTATCGAGTTCCGCAGCATCGCCTACTTCGAGTAACCGCCGCCGCGGTTACCGCGCCGCGCCCAGGTTCCAGCGGACGATGCGGAAGCCGTGCCCGATGGCCGCCCGCAGCGCGTCCGGGTCGAGGCGGCCGTCGGCCCCGCGGGGGAGCGGGATGTACCGCATCGCGCGCGGGTTGCCCGCCGCGATGACCCCGAGCAGGCGCTCGACCTCGGCCGGATCGCTGACCAGGTCGGCCCGGGCGGCCACGTCGCGGCCGCGCAGCCGCAGCCGGACCGGCCGGCCGCCCTTGAGGTTGAGTGTCCACCGCCCGCCGCCGGGGGTCAGCAGCGTCTCGCCGTCGCGGGCGTAGCTCACCGGCTGCCGGTACGCCTTGCCCGACTTGACGCCGGTGTACGAGATCAGCATCAGGCTGGCCGACAGCGGCGTCGGGAACGGCAGGCTCAGCACGGCCCGCATGGGCACGTTGACCGCCCGCATGACGCGGGCCTGCCGCCGGCCCGCGGCGGCGGCGTTGTCGGGGAAGGCTGTCATCGCCATGGTGGTGTTCCTTACCGGGTTAGACGGGGGCGGGGTAGACGAGAACGGGTTAGACGAGAACGGCGCCGCCGGCCACGTCGATGACCACGCCGGTGATCCAGCCCGCGTCGGCGGACGCGAGGAAGGCAGCGGCGGCGGCGACGTCGCCCGGCGTGCCGAGACGCTGCAGCGGGTGCCCGTCGGCCAGCGCCGCCTGCTGTCCGGCCGGGATCCGTTCGCGGTTGCGCTCGGTCAGGATCGTCTCCGGCGCGATGCAGTTGACCCGGATGCCGAACGGCCCGGCCTGCGCCGCGACCTGCTGGGTAAGCAGCGCGACGCCGGCCTTGGCGGCGGCGTAGGGGATAGGGGAGCGCGGATCGGCGCGCCGTCCGGCGGCCGAGCCGACGGTGACGATGCACCCGCGGCGGCGTTGCTTCATCCCGGGCAGGAAGCTTTTCAGGGTGAGAAACGTGGCCAGCAGGTTGCCGTCGACCGCCGCCCGCCAGCCGTCCACCGGTATGTCCTCCAGCGGGCCGGGCGGGACCGGGTTGCCGCCGGCGTTGGCGACCAGGATGTCCACCGGGCCCGCCTCGGCCTCGACCTGGCCGCGGACCGCTTCCGCCTGCGCGAAGTCGGTCAGGTCGCCGGCCACCCCGATGGCCCGGCCGCCGCGGCCGCGGATCGCGGCGTTGACCTCGCCGACCGCGGCCTGGTCGCGGCCGTGCACGGCGACCGTGGCGCCGCGGCGGGCGAACTCGGCCGCGATGGCCGCTCCGATGCCCCGCGAACTGCCGGTGACCAGGACCACCTGGCCGTGGAAAGTGCTCATGGACACATAAGTTAGATGTCTAATGGTTAGATGTCAAACTCTTAGCCGTCGATGAGCGGTGTTACCCTGACAGCCATGCCAGAGCCGTTCCCGGTGCCCGTCGGGCTGCGCCTGAACCAGGCCGCCCGCGTCGTCGGGCGCGCCTTCGACGACGCCCTGACGCAGGCGGGCGGCAGTCTCCCGGTCTGGCTGATCCTGCTCAACCTGAAGATCCGCCGGCCCGGCAACCAGCGCGCGCTGGCGGAGGCGGTCGGCATCCGCGAGGCGACCCTCACCCACCACCTGAACGCGATGGACGCCGATGGCCTGGTCACCCGGACCCGCGACCCGGCTAACCGGCGGATCCAGGTCGTCGCGCTCACCGAGAAGGGCGACGCCGCGTTTGCGGCGCTGCGCACCGCCGCGGTCGCGTTCGACGCGCGGCTCAACGCCGGCCTCACCGACACCGACCAGGCCACCCTGGCCGCCCTGCTCACCCGCCTGACCGCCAACGTCGCAGCCGCCACCCCCGCCGGGCCCAGCACCGTCAGCCCCGCCGGGCCCGCCACCCCGGGCGAACCGTCTTCGTTTCATGATCACGGATGATTTCACCCGCCCTGCGGGGTAAAAGTTCTGTCGACGGCAATCCCTCCGTGATCATGACCGCAGTCGCGGCACGGTCCGGTAAGGCGCCGGGACTCAGCGGAAGGCGGGGGAGCGGGGCACCGCGGCAGGCGTCCGGGAGTGGAGCAGCGGCAGGTCGCGCCGTGCGATGACCGTGGACAGCGCGATCGCCGAGGTGGACCGGGCTACCGAGGCAGACGAGTCGATGCGCAGCAGGACCTGCTGCAGGTCGGCGTGCGAGGTCGCCGCCACCTTGCACACCACGTCGGCCGAGCCGGTGATCGCGTACGCCTCGAGCACCGCCGGGATCGCCGCCAGGTCCGCCTGCACCGCCTCCAGCGCCCCCTGGGCGATAGACAGCGTGACAAACGCGAGCACGGCGAACCCGGCGGCGGTCACGTCCACGTCCGGGCCGTAGCCGGTGATCACCCCGGCCTGCTCCATGCGGCGCAGCCGGGATTCCACCGTCGCCCGGGCCACCCGGGTCAGCCGGGACAGCTCGAGCGCTCCGGCCCGGGGGCTCTCCCGCAGCGCGGTTACCAGTGCGAGGTCAAGCGCGTCGAGCTCCGGCATCCGGCGTCCTCTGATCGGCCAAGCTAGTCATTATGCCTAGCTTAACCCCGCTCGTTATCAGCAGAATGCTCAACCTGGCTAGCGAGAAATGCGCCGGTTGACTAGAGGAAGCGGCAGCCGTTCTGATGGCGGTAGATGTTGACTTTCCAGGCGCCGGAGGCACCGATGACCGTGATCCAGGACTTCCCCGACACCGACACCCTGACCGGTGTGGTCGCCCACGACACCAGCAGCGACCCGTTCCCGGTCACCGGCTGGGACGCGCTCGTCTGGGCCGCGGGGAACGCGACCCAGTCGGCGCTGTACTTCCAGCTGGCGTTCGGGATGCGGCTGGAGGCCTACTCCGGCCCGGAGACCGGCAACCGCGACCATCACGCCTACGTGCTGCGGGCCGGAACCGTGCGGTTTGTCATCCAGGGTGCGGTCAGCCCGGACAGTCCGGTCGCGGACCACCACCGGCGGCACGGCGACGGCGTCATGGACGTGGCCCTCGAAGTGCCCGACGTGGACAAGTGCGTCGCCCACGCGCGGGCGGCCGGCGCCCGGATCGTCGCGGAACCCCGCGACACCACCGACGAGAACGGTACCGTGCGCACCGCGGTCATCGCCGCCTACGGAGACACCACGCACACGCTGGTCGACCGTTCGCGCTACCAGGGCCCGTACCTTCCCGGGTACGCGGCCCGGACGAGCACGGCGCCCGCGGTCACGCCCGCGTTCGTCGCCCTCGACCACGTGGTCGGCAACGTCGAGCTGGGTGAGATGGACGAGTGGGTGGCGTTCTACCGCCGGGTCATGGGCTTCACCAACCTGGCCGAGTTCATCGGCGACGACATCGCCACTGAGTACTCCGCGCTGATGAGCAAGGTGGTCGCGAGCGGCGACCACCGGGTGAAGTTCCCGCTGAACGAGCCCGCCGCGGGCCAGAAGAAGTCGCAGATCGACGAGTACCTGGAGTTCTACGGCGGTCCCGGCGTGCAGCACCTGGCCCTGGCCACGCCCGACATCTGCGCCACGGTGGACGCGCTGCGGGCGCGCGGCGTGGAGTTCCTGGCCACGCCCGACTCCTATTACACCGACCCGGTGCTGCGCGCCCGGATCGGCGAGGTCCGGGTTCCGGTCGCCGAGCTCCAGTCCCGGGGCATCCTGGTCGACCGGGACGAGGACGGCTACCTCCTGCAGATCTTCACCCGGCCGGTCGGCGACCGGCCCACGGTATTTTTTGAGTTCATCGAGCGGCACGGCTCGCTCGGTTTCGGCAAGGGCAACTTCCAGGCGCTGTTCGAGGCGATCGAACGCGAGCAGGAACGGCGCGGCAACCTGTAACGGGGTAGCCGGCCGCCGACCGCTCCCGGGCTGAGGACCGTTCCCGGGTTAGGACCGCTCCTCGCCTAGCCACGGGCCGAGCTGGGCCGCGGAGGAGACCCCGAGCTTGCCGAAGACGCTGGCCAGGTCGCTGGTGACCGCATCCGGCGGCAGGAACAACTGCCCGGCGATCTGCGCGGCGGACAGCCCGGCGGCGGCGAGGCCGGCGACCTCCCGCTCCCGGGTGGTCAGCGTGCCCGCACCCGGCCGGGCGACACCGGGAACGGGGGCGTCCAGCGTGTCCGCGTCGTTGATGGCCAGGGCCACCACCTGGCCCAGGGGGTACCGGGCGCCCGCCGCGGACAGCGCCGTCCACCCGCCGACGCCCAGCGCCGCCGCGGTGGCGGCCACCGCGGCGGCGTGCCGGTGCTCCCAGGGGGCGGCGTTGCTGAGCCGGGCGCCAAGCCGCTCCCAGAGCGGGCCGGCCGCGCCGAGCAGCCAGGCGGCCCGCTGGTAGCGGCCCGCCCCGGCGGCCAGCCAGCCGAGCAGTTCGAGCCCGTAGGCCGTCCCGGTCACCTCGTCCAGGTCGTACTTGGCCGTCAGCGCGAGGAAGAGCACCCGGGCGGCCTCGGCTTCCCGGCCGGGAAGCTGCAGGTAGCCGAACGCGCCCGCCAGGTGCAGGTACCCGTGGTACATCCGCTCGCCGCGGTTGTCGCCGAACCGGGCGATGCCCCGCTGGTAGTAGCGGATGCTCTCCTCGGGCTGGCCCTGGGCCTGGTAAAGCGGGGCCAGGTGGGCGTCCAGCACGATCAGCCCGTCGGTATCGCCGGCCCCGGTGAGCTGGCGCTCGGCCGCGTTCCCGGCGCGGGCGGCGGCCGCCAGCTCGCCCGCCAGCGTGTAGGCCAGCGTGAGGCAGGCATTGCCCCGGCCGGCGATCCGCGGCTGCTTCAGCGTCTCCGCCAGCTTGACGCCGGCCTGCCCGTCCTCCAGCGCCTCAGGGATGGCGCCGTGCACGGCGGCGAGCAGGCAGCGGGCCACGTGCACCCAGGCCCGCTGCGGGCACGGCCGCGTCACCCGGTCGAGCGCCCGGCCCAGCCAGTACCGGCCCTCGGCCATCAGCCCGGAGGACAGCCAGTAGGCCCACAGCCGGGTGGCCAGCTCCGCGCCGTCCCGTTCCCGGTCGGACTGAGCGGGCTGGCCGTCCAGCGCGTAGGCGAGCGCGGCGCGGACGCCGGCGTGCTCGCGGTGCAGGCCGGCGAACCGCTGCAGCTGGTCGCCGGCCGACGCGAGCTCACTTGCCTGCCGGGCCATCGCCAGGTAGCGGGCCAGGAACCGGTCCTGGATCCCGGCTTTCTCGCCGGACGCGGCGAGCCGTTCGGCGCCGAATTCGCGAACCGTGTCCAGCATCCGGAACCAGGGCTGCCCGCCGTCGCCGCCTGCCGGTTCCGCCCGCGCCAGCAGGGATTTGTTGAACAGGGCGATAATCGTCTGGAAGACCTCGCTGCCGCTGAGCTCGCCGCTCGCGCACACCTCGGTGGCGGCATCGACGCCAAAGCCGCCGGGGAAGACCGACAGGCGGGCCCACAGCGACCGCTCGGCCGGCGTGCAGGTCTCATAGCTCCAGGCGGTGACGTTACGGGCGCTGGCGTGCCGGCCCCCGTCGCGGGCGCTGCCCCCGGTGAGCAGGGCCAGCCGGCGGTCCAGGCGGCGGCTCACCTCCGGCAGCGGCAGGTCGCGCAGCCGCCCGGCGGCCATCTCGATCGCCAGCGGGATGCCGTCCAGGCCCCGGCAGATCCGCAGCACGTCGGCCCGGTTGGCGTCGGTGACGGCGAAACCGGGGGCGGCGGCCGCCGCCCGCCGTGCGAAGAGCTCGGCGGCGTCACCCGGCCGGCCGTCCGGTCCCGCCGTGCTCCCGGACAGCGGGCCGACCGGCAGCGGCCGGATCGCGAAGGTGGTCTCGCCGGCGATGGCGAGCGCCTCGCGGCTGGTGGCGAGCACGGTGACCAGCGGTGCCGCGGCCAGGACGGCCTCGGCCAGTTCCGCGCAGGCGTCGATGAGGTGCTCGCAGGTGTCAAGGACCAGCAGCAGGCGGCGGTCGCGCAGGTGGGCCAGCAGCGCGTCCCGCGGCCGGCCCGCGGCCAGTCCGAGCTGGCGCCCGACGGTGTGCGGCAGCAGCTCCGGGTCGCGCAGTGCCGACAGCCCGGCGAAGCACGCCCCGTCCGGGTACCGGCCCGCCGCCGCGGCGGCGGCCCGCAGTGCCACCCGGGTCTTGCCCACCCCTCCCGGGCCGACCAGCGTGACCAGCGGCGCGTCGCGCAGCAGGTCGCCGAGCTGGGTCAGCTCCGCCGCCCGGCCGACGAACTCGTCCGTCTCCGCGGGAAGCCGGGTCGTCTCCGCGGCCTGAGTGGCAGCCATGTCTTCACCATTATCTGATCGCCGGCGCCGGCCGGAATGGTCCACTGGAAATTGGCCCGCCAGGCTTTTCTTACCTCGGCGGCATTCGCATCTCGGGCACTCTCGCGCAATAGCCGCGCAACTGGATGGTGAGCATCACCCGGGAGGTGATCTGGAGCTTGCCGAATATGTGCTCCAGGTGCGCGTCCACGGTGCGCCGGGAGATGAAGAGCCGCCCGGCGATCTGCCGGTTGGACAGGCCGGCCGCGACCAGGCTGGCGATCTCCTGTTCGCGCGCGGTGAGCTGGCCGGGCAGCCGGGGCCGGGTCTCGTCGTCCGCGAGCCGCGCTTCGCCGGCGTTGCCGCGGGCGAAGTCGACCACCGCTTCCAGCGGCCTGCCGGTTCCCTGGGCGAACAGCTCGGCGAACCGCTGAGCGCCGAGCGCGTCCCCGGACCGGGCTACGGCGTCGTCGTGCAGGCGGCTGAAGGCGGGGGCGGCGGCGAGCCGGCCCCCGGCGCGTTCCCACAGCGGCTCCGCGCCGCCAAGCAGCCAGGCGGCCCGCTGGTGGCTGCCCGACCGGGCCGCCAGCCAGCCGAGGATCTCCAGCGCGAAGGCGGTGCCCAGGGTGTCGCCGGCCTCCTGCTTGACCTCCAGTGCCCGGGTGGCCGTCCAGGTGGACTCGATGTCGCGGCCCGCCTGGTAGAGGCACAGCGAGGCGAGCAGGTAGAAGCGGGCGTGCAGCCATCGTTCGCGGGAGCCGCCCAGCCGCCGCAGCCCGCGCTCCACGTGACCCAGGGCGGCCTCGATGTCCTCGTTGAGCAGGGCCAGCAGGGCGAGCTGGCGGTCGAGCAGGATCAGCCCGGGCTGGTCGCCGGCGGCGACCAGCCGCCGCCGGGCTTCCGCGCCGGCTTCGGCCGCCGCCGTCAGCTGCCCGGCCGCGACCAGGGCCGCGTTCCTGACCAGGTAGGCGTGGGCGGCCAGCCGTTCGTCACCCAGGCTGGCGGTCAGGCCGATCGCCGCCGCGGCATCGGCCAGGGCTTCCGCCGTGCGGCCGTGCGTGGTCAGCAGGCGGCCGCGGGCGATCAGGGCCCGGGCCAGGCCCGGTGAGCCCGCTGGCGCGCGCTCGACCGCCCGGCCGAGCCAGTAGGTGCCCTCGGTCACCAGGCCGCGGGCCGTCCAGTAGGCGGCGAGCATGTTCGCGAGCTCGACCGCGTCGGCGGCGCGGCCCGTCTCGCCGGGCGGGTCCTCAAGGCGGCCGAACGCGCAGGTCAGCGCCGCCGTCAGGTTGGCCTGCTCGCGGCGCAGCTCCTGCAGCCGGGTGAGCTGGTCGTCGTCGAGGAAGTGATCGAGGAAGTGCCGGGCCAGGGCCAGGTAGTGCCCAGCGAAACGGTCCCGGGTTTCCCCTTCCGCGCCGCAGGCGCTGAGCTGCTCGGCGCCGAACTCGCGGCTGGTGCCGGGCATCAGGTAGCGGGTGGGCTGGCCTCCGGTGCCGGCCGCGGGGTCGATCCGGACGAGCACCGACTTGTCTACCAGCCGGATGAGTGCCGACATGACCTGGCCGGGATCGAGCTCGCCGGCGCAGACCGCCTCGGCCGCGCTCATCGTGAACGGGCCGGCGAAGACCGAAAGGCGCGCCCACAGCGCCTGCTCGACCGGGGTGCACAGGTCGTAGCTCCAGCTGATCGCGTCCCGCAGCGTCCGGTGCCGGCTGGCCCGGTGCCCGCCGGTCAGCAGGGCCAGGCGGTGGTCCAGGCGGCCGGCCAGCTCGCTGAGCGGCAGCGCGCGCAGCCGCACGGCGGCCAGCTCGACGGCGAGCGGCAGGCCGTCGAGCCGCCGGCACAGCCGGATTACGTCGGGCAGCACCGCCGGGGTGAGGGCGAAGCCGGGAACCGCGGCCGCCGCGCGCTGCTGGAAGAGCTCTACCGCGGTACCGCCGTAGTCTCCCGGGCGAACCAGCTCGGGTCCCTCGGGGACCGGCAGCGGGCCCACCGGGCAGGCGTTCTCGCCGCTCACGTCGAGCGGCTCCCGGCTGGTCGCGAGCAGGGTGACCCGGGGCGCCCGCGCGATGACCGCCTCGGCCAGCATCGCGCAGTCGTCCACCAGGTGCTCGCAGGTGTCGAGGACCAGCAGCAGCTGGCGGTCGCGCAGGGCGCCGAGCACCGCGTCCAGGCCGTCGCCGGGCAGGCCGAGGACGTCCGCCACCGCGGGCAGCAGCTGGCCGGCGTCGCGCAGCCCGGACAGCTCGGCCAGGTACACGCCGTCGGGGAAACGCGGCGCGGCCCGCGCCGCGGCCCGCAGCGCGAGGCGGCTCTTGCCGACGCCCGCCGGGCCGGTGACGGTGATCAGCCGGGCCTGGCTGAGCAGCACGTCCAGCCGGGCCAGCTCGGCCTCCCGGCCGACGAACCCGGTGGTCTCCGCGGGCAGCTGTCTCCGCCGCCGCGGGGCCTGGCCTGCGAACGTGCTTTCCACCTGAGTACGGAGCACCGGCAGTGGCCTCCCCGTTCCGCCCGGCGATGCATCGTTTACTGCCTGTTGATACTACTTCACTCAGCGGCGATGACCGCGCGGGCCCGCTAGCCGGGCTCACCGAACCGGTCGATGTCGCTCAGCGCCAGCTCCACCGCCCGGGTG
>DASWUW010000838.1:0-1810 GCA_036406335.1 Trebonia sp. | reverse complement strand
GCGATGGCCAGGCCGATGCCGCTGCCGGAGATCTGGCCGGCCTGCTGACCGCGGAAGAAGCGGTCGAAGACGCGCGGCAGGTCCCCGGCTCCGATGCCCGCGCCGGTATCGGTCACCCGCAGCCGCGCCTCATTGCCGTCTGGCCTGGTGCTGACGGTGACGCGGCCGCCGGCCGGGGTGAACTTCAGCGCGTTGGTGAGCAGGTTGGTGATCACCTGGTGCAGCCAGCGCGGGTCGGCCAGAACCGGGGCCGCGGCGAGCTCACGGTCCAGCGTGATGCCCGCCGCCTCGAACCGGCGGGCCAGGCTGTCGGCGGCGGCCGCGGCGAGCTCGGCCAGATCGGCCGGTTTCCGCCTCAGGTTGAGGGCGGCGGCGTCGGCGGCGGCCAGCGTCTGCAGGTCCCCCACCATGCGCGCCAGCCGCAGGACCTCGTCCCGCAGCGAGCCGAGCTCGGCGGGAGTGGGTTCGGCCACGCCGTCGAGCAGGGCCTCGTGGCCGGCCTGCAAGATGGCGATGGGCGTGCGCAGCTCGTGGGCGACGTCGGCGACCAGGTTCCGGCGGATCTGCTCCTGCCGGTCCAGGGTGCCGGCCATCTGGTCGAAGGCGGCCGCCAGCTCGCGCAGCTCCCCGGCCGCGCGGATCTCGCCCACCCGGGCGTCGCGGTCCCCGCCCGCCATCGCCCGGGTCACCGCGATCAGCCGGATCACCGGGCGGGTGATCCGGCGGGCCACGGCCAGCCCGGTGAGCAGGGCCAGCAACGCCGCCAGCCCGGCCGCCCCGGCGATGGCCCGCAGCAGCGCGGTCTTCAGCACGCGGTCGGCGGCGCCGAGCCCGGAGCCGGTAGTGCGCACCACGGCGGTGCCGACGCGCCGGCCGCGCACGACGATCGCCGGGCTCACCTGCGGCCCTCTCGCGCCCGCGAAACTCTCCGAGGTGGCGATGATCCGCCCGTTCTGGTCACGAATCTGGACCGCGGCCCCGGTGCCGGCGGCCTGGTCGAGGACCAGCGGGAGATCGGCGTTGGTCCAGGTTTTGTTCTGGTCCCAGGCCGACCCGGCGGTGAGGGCGACGGCGCGGGCCAGGTCGGTGCGCTGCTGGGTGGCCAGGTGGGAGACGTCCGCGGCGGCGAAGGCCGCGGTGAGCCCGGCGAGCAGCGCGACCGCGGCCAGCGCGATGCCGAGGAACGCCAGCGCCAGCCGCAGGCCCAGGGTGCCGCCGCGAGTGCCCGGAGCCGGCTCCCCCGGGTCAGTCATCGCGGGGGAGGCCCAGCCGGTAGCCGCCGCCGAGGACCGTCTGCACGATCCGCGGGTTGGCCGGGTCGTTCTCGACCTTGCGGCGCAGGTTCTTCACGTGCGAGTCGACGGTGCGCTCATAGCCCTCGAACTCGTAGCCCCGCACCCGGTTGATCAGCTCGAACCGCGAGTACACCCGGCCCGGGACGGTGGCCAGCGCGACCAGGACGCCCCACTCGGTGGGGGTCAGGGCCACGGTCGCGCCGCGCACCGTGGTCAGCCGCTGCGGCTCGTCGATGACCAGCTCGCCGCCGCCGTAGCTGGTGACGCCCTGGGCGGCTCTCCCCGACTCCGGGCCGCCGCGGCGCAGGATGGCCTGGACCCGCAGGACCAGCTCCCGCGGGCTGAACGGCTTGGTCACGTAGTCGTCGGCGCCCAGTTCGAGGCCGCGGATCCGGTCTTCCTCCGCGCTCTTGGCCGTCAGCATCAAGATGGGCGTAGCCGAGGTGGCGCGCAGTTCGCGGGCCACCGTCTCGCCCGGCACGTCCGGCAGCCCGAGGTCGAGGATCACCAGGTCC
>DASWUW010000837.1:0-14004 GCA_036406335.1 Trebonia sp. | reverse complement strand
GACGGGGCGCAGATCGAGGTCAACGGCGCGCGGCTGACCGTGCTGGCCGCGCCCGCCGACGCGCTGCGCCCGTGGACCCCGCCCGCGACCGCCGCCAGCACGTCGGTATGGTCCGCCTTCCAGGCGGGCGCCCTGGTCACTACCGCCGCCGCGGCGGCCCGGGCGCACCTGGACCGCGGCGCCGCTTACCCGGTCGCCGCCGCGGTCAGCGGGCGGATCACCGACGGCGGCACCGCGCTGCTCGGCATCAGCGGCGTCGACGGGGTGGTCAGCCAGGCCGAGGGGAACCGGCTCGGCCTTCTGCGGGATGTCGCCGTGCTGGTCAACGCGCCCGCGGCGGACGCCACCGTGCTCACCGCGCGGGTCCGGGCGGCGCTCGGCGGCGGCGCGCGGGTGGTCCGGCTGGTCCCGGCCGCCGTCTCCGCCAGCCTGCCGGTCGACCCCGCTCCGCCCTCCGGACGCCCGGCCAGCTACCTGCAGCTCTTTCAGGCCTCGGCCGCGAAGTACTGCCCCGGGCTGTCCTGGACCGTACTCGCCGCGATCGGCCAGATCGAGTCGGCGGACGGGCAGAACGTGGGTCCGTCCACCGCCGGGGCTCTCGGCCCGATGCAGTTCCTGCCGTCTACCTGGGCCGCCTGGGGCACCGACGGCTTCGGCGACACCGGGGCACCAGACATCCTGAACCCGTTCGACGCCGTGCCGAGCGCCGCCCGGCTGCTGTGCGCCGACGGCGCCGCGACGGGCGCCCCGGGCCTGCGCCAGGCGATCTTCGCCTACAACCACGCCGACTGGTACGTCGACGAGGTCCTCAGCCTCGCCGCCGAGTACGCCCAGGAATACCGGTCCTGACCGCTTCCCGGCCACCGTCAGCAGCGTGATCCCAGAGCCGCGCCATCCCGGGCCGCGCCAGCGGTGCTAGAAAAGCCGCTCTCAGCGGTCTAACTCGAACCGCTAACGGAAACGTGCCCGGCCTGCCCGGCCGCGACGCGACGCAGCCCGGCCAGGTAAATCAGCGTCGCCGTCACCCCGGAGATTGCGGCGGCGGCGTAGCCCCAGCGCGGGCCGAGGGCGTCGAGGACGAACCCGGCGCCGGTCGCCCCGCAGGCCAGCCCGACCGAGATGCCGGTCGAGAGCCAGGTCATCGCCTCGGTGTCCCGCCCGGGCCGCGCAGTATCGGCCAGCACGCTGTACCCGGCGATCAGCGTGGGCGCGATCGCCAGGCCGCACAGGTAGATCACCACCGCCAGCACCAGCAGGTTGGGCACCGCCCAGAACGTGGACACGCCCGCCACCGTCAGCGCGAGCGAGACCGCCATACGGCGCCGGGCGGGCGCGCGCCAGGTACGCGACCCGTACCACAGGCCGCCGGTCGCGCTGCCGAGCGCGTAGCAGCCGAGGATGAGGCCCGCCAGGGCCTTGTGGCCGGACCGGGCGGCGAAGTCGACCGTGCTCAGGTCCACGGTGACGAACATCGCGCCGATGAACACGTACACGGGCAGCAGCACGACCAGGCTAGGCGCGGCCAGGCGGGGCCCGCGCCCGCCAGGCTGGGGCCGGCCCTGTTCCGCGGCCGGCGAGACGGGGGCGGCGGCCGGCGCCGGCTCGGTCGACCGCTGGGACGCGAACCAGAGCGACCCGGCCAGCGCGCACAGCGCGGCGCAGCCGATCCCGGCCGCCGGGTCCAGCTGGGTCGCCAGCAGGGTCACCGCGGCCGGCCCGATGACGAAGCACAGCTCGTCCGCCACCGACTCGAGCGAGAACGCGGTGTGCAGCCGGGGCGACCCGGCCAGCAGGGCCGACCAGCGGGCGCGGGCCATCGGCCCGGTCTGCGGCATCGCCGCGCCGCCCGCGATACCGCAGGCGAACAGCGTCCAGTCGGGGGCGCGGAGCAGGACCGCGGCGGTCATCGCGGCCACCGCCAGGGTGAAGGCCAGGCACACGGGGACGAGCACGCGGTGCTGGCCGAGCCGGTCGACCAGGCGGCCGAGCTGCGGGGCGCAGGCCGCGCCGCCGACGGACCCGGCCGCTGACACGCTGCCCGCCAGCCCGTAGCGGCCGGTGCCCGCGGAAATCAGCAGCACCGTCCCCAGCCCGTACATGGACATCGGCATCCGGCCGATGATCCCGGCGGCGGAAAAGCGCCACGCGCGGGGGATAGCGAAGATCTCCGCGTACGGCGCCAGCAGGCTCCCGCGCCGGCTGCGCGGCGCGCCCGCACCCGCCGTCGCGCGCTTTCCCGGCACTATCGCGCCCTTCCCCGCGGCAAAGCGCAATAGAGAACGAACGGAACCGACGATACCGGGGAGCGGTTACCGGTTCGCCGCGAGCCGAGTTCGCGGGCCGCCTGCCCGGGCAGCGGGCGCTCCTGGTTGGATGGAAGTCATGCCGGCTTACGACGCGTTCCTGCTGCTGTCCTTCGGCGGCCCCGAGGGACCTGATGACGTGCTCCCGTTCCTCGAAAACGTCACCCGCGGCCGCGGCGTGCCCCGGGAGCGCCTGGAAGAGGTGGCGGAGCACTACGACGCCGTCGGCGGCGTGAGCCCCATCAACGCCCAGTGCCGTGACCTGCTGGCCGCGATCGGGGCGGCGCTGCGCGCGGGCGGCACGGACCTGCCGCTCTACTGGGGCAACCGGAACTGGGACCCGTTCCTGGCTGATACCGTCCGGCAGATGCAGGCCGACGGCGTCGGGCGCGCGGTCGCGTTCGCGACCTCCGCCTACGGCTCCTACTCGGGCTGCCGCCAGTACCAGGACGACATCGGCCGCGCGGTGGCCGCGGCCGGCCCCGGGGCGCCGCGCATCGACAAGATCCGCCCCTACTTCAACCACCCCGGCTTCATCGAGCCGTTCGCCGCCGGCGCCGCGGCGGCCCTGGCCGAGCTCCCGGAGGAGACCCGGGCCGGCGCCCGGCTGGTGTTCACCGCGCACAGCATCCCGGCCGGCATGGCCGCCTCCAGCGGCAGCGCCGTGCTGGGCAACACCGCCCCTGCGGCCGGCGGCGGCCGGTACGCGGCCGAGCTGCGGGAGGCGTCCCGGCTGATCGCCGAGCGGGTCCACGGCGGCACCCTGCCCTTCGACCTGGTTTTCCAGAGCCGCAGCGGGCCGCCCAGCGTGCCCTGGCTGGAACCGGACGTGAACGACCATCTCGCCGCGCTGGCCAAGGGGACGCTGCCGGGCGGGAGCCCGCTGCCGGGCGGAGCGCCGTCTGGCGTGGTGCTGGTGCCGGTCGGTTTTGTCAGCGACCACATGGAAGTCGTGCACGACCTGGACGTGGAAGCGGCCGCGACCGCGGCGGAGCTCGGGCTGCCCGTCGCCCGGGCCAAGGCCCCCGGCCCGACGCCGCAGTTCGCGGCGATGGCGGCCGAGCTCGTCGCGGAACTGGTCTCAGGCGCGCCCGCCCGGCCCCCGGCCGGGACGGGACCCGCCGCCCGGACCACCCCGTGAGTGCGGCCGACCCCGCCGCCCTGCGCGACCTCGCGGTCCGCGTGGCGCGGGAAGCGGGGGAGCTGCTCGCCTCGCGCGCGGGCCGGGTCGAGGTCGCGGCGACCAAGTCCAGCCCGACCGACGTCGTCACCGAGATGGACCGCCGGTCGGAGGAGCTGATCCGGTCCCGCATCCTCGCGGTGCGGCCCGCCGACGCGATCCTGGGGGAGGAAGGCGGGCAGACCGGCAGCACCGACGGCGCGCCGGTCCGCTGGGTCATCGACCCGCTCGACGGCACCGTCAACTACCTGTACGGCCTGGACGGCTGGGCCGTGTCAGTCGGAGCCGAGGTGGGCGGGACGATCGTGGCCGGCGCGGTCTGCGTCCCGGTGCGGGGCGAGATGTTCAGCGCCTTCGCCGGCGACGGCGCCTGGCTCGAGTCGGGCGGCGCCGAGCGGCTGCGGCTGCACTGCTCCCCGGGGGTTGGGCTGGACCAGGCGCTGGTCGGGACCGGATTCGGGTACCTGGCGGCCCGGCGCAAGGTACAGGGGGAGGTCGTCGCGGCGCTGCTGCCCCAGCTGCGCGACATCCGGCGGATCGGGGTGGCGTCGGTCGACTTGTGCGCGGTCGCCGCGGGCCGCCTGGACGGCTTCTACGAGCGGGGCCTGAACTACTGGGACTGGGCGGCCGGCGCGCTGGTCGCGTCGGAGTCCGGTGCGGTTGTGGGCGGCCTGGGCGGCGCGCCGGCCTCGCAGTCCATGACGATCGCGGCCGGCCCCGGGCTGTTCGGGCCGCTCTGCGGCGCGCTGGCCGCGCTTGACCCGGAACACGACTAAGATCGCCGGGGACCCGGCTCTGCCGGGTCCGTCAGGCGGCCGTGCTCAGTGATTTCTCTGCGCACGGAAACAGGGGGCCGGAGGCCGGAATAGACGGGCGCCGGGCGGGGTTTACCAGCGGCCGGAAACGGTGTCTGCGGGCGACGGTGACGTCAGTTGGCGTCCGGCGGGCACGGCGGCTGCGAACCTGGCCGAATTCGCCGCCGGAATCGGGCACAACGAAGGCTTCAGGAGCGTTACACCCGCGCAGCGACCGCGCGCCACTTACAGAGGGGGATGGGTCACAATGGCCACCGATTACGACAGCCCGCGCAAGACCGATGATGACCTGAGCGAGGACAGCCTGCAGGAACTGCAGGCCCGCCGGATGGACAAGTCGTCGTCCACGATCGACCTGGACCCGGACGACGCCGCCGAGGGCCTTGAGCTTCCCGGTGCCGACTTGTCCAACGAGGAGCTCTCGTTCCGGGTGCAGCCGCGGCAGGCGGACGAGTTCACCTGTTCGCGCTGCTTCCTCGTGCACCACCGCAGCCAGCTGGCCGAGGAGCGGAACGGCCAGCTGATCTGCCGCGAGTGCGCCGCGTAAGCAAGCCGTCCCCGCGGGCGTGACGCTCGCGGGGACGGTGAACACCGCCAGCGGCTGGACGGCGGGCCTGGCCAGCCGCTGACTGTGTCCGCGGTCAGCTCAGCTCGCTTCCTTGGCCGGCGACCGGCGCGCCAGGGAGCGGATGACGGCGAAGCGCGCCGTCTCCACCACGATCCCGGTGGCGACTGCCCAGAGCAGCGTCTCCGGCAGGGTGACACTCGGATCGGCCAGGTCGGTCGGCGGCACCCGCCCGGTCACCTTGGTCCAGGCCGTGGCCAGCACCTTGCGCAGCAGGAACACCATTCCCGCGACCGCCACCGTGGTGATGATCTGCGTGTTCGCGCCGTCGCCCTTCTTAGGCATCAGCAGCTCCTATCTTCTCGGGGGCGAACCCCCGTCAACCGCATGGGAACAAACCACCGTTTGCCCTGACTGCGCGTCATCATGCCACGGCCCGCGAGTTACCCGGGCGGCCGAGCCGGGGCCGGCCGGTTAGCGGGCAGGCTGGAACGGCTCGTCCCGGGCCCGCTCGATTGCGGCGGCCAGCTCGTCCGGGTGCCGCGTGGCCACCAGCCAGTAGGGCACTCCCGCCACCGGTTCGGTGAGGCCGATGTAGACGGCTCGCTTCAGGTAGGGCCGCAGCAGGATGTGCGCCGCCGGGTCCGCCCGCGGGCCGCGCAGCGCGGCCGACTGCCGGTCGTCCAGCGCGACCACCTCGCTCACCTCGCTCAGCGCGAGGGTGTCGCCGTCCGCCCGCAGCACGGTACCGGTCACCTCGACCACGGCTACGCTCCAGTGCACCAGAAACGTCGCTACGATCACCGCGAGCACCCCGATGACCAGCGGCGGGACAAAGCCGCCGGCCACGAAGTACGCCTCCGCGCCGAGCGTCAGCACCACCGGGACGGCGAGCAGCCAGTAGGCCGCCGGCACCAGCAGCCGCTCGCGGTACGAACCCATCTCCGAGCCCTCCAGTTATCTCCCGGGCGCCGCAGGCGGCGGCGAGCCGCGCGATGAGCGCCGCCCCGGTGTCCGTTGCCCACTGTAGTCCGCCGCCGGGCCCGGCCCGGCGGATGGTGACCGGTCGCCCGCAGGCGGATGCGCGCATTTCGCGGCGCTTGATTAGATAGGGGCATGATCGGACGTGCAGCTCGACGAGCCGTAGACGGCGTGGCCAGGCGCGCGGCCGGGACCCTGACCGCCGTCGGCCCGCCCGGCGGCACCGGGCCCGGCCCGGGCCGGGCGTTCGCGGACAGCAGCGACGGGGATGTTCTCGTCGGGCCGGCCGCCGTGAACCAGGACGGGGACGAGCCGGGGGCGAGCGCGCCGCAGGGTTGGGACGGCGTGCGCGGGCCCGCGGCGGACGTCCCGCACTGGCTGCGGGTCAGCGCCGGCTGGGCCTGGCGGCTGCTGCTGCTCGTCGCGCTGCTGTACGTGGCGGGCAAGGTCGCCACGCTGCTGTACCTGGTCATCGTGCCGTTCGGGGCCGCGCTCCTGCTGACCGCGCTGCTCCAGCCGCTGGAAGCCCGGCTGCGCCGGGCCGGGCTCGGTCCGCTGTCCGCGACCTGGGCCACCCTGCTGCTCGCCTTCGCCCTGATCGGCGGGGTGGTATGGCTGGTGACCGCCCGGGTGGAGGCTGAGTACCCGGCGCTGGTCACCCAGGTGGGGCACACCAGCACGCAGATCCAGTCCTGGCTGGCCTCCCCGCCGTTCCACGTCAAGACCGGGAACCTGGCGAAGATCTCCGACGACCTGGTGAACTACCTGAGCAAGCACCGCTCCACGGTGGAGGGCGCGGCCCTGACCGGCGGCCGGATCGCGGTCGAGGTGCTGGCCGGCATCGTGCTGTGCTTCTTCATCTCGTTCTTCCTGATCAAGGACGGCACCAAGATCTGGGGCTGGATGATCAGCGGGCTGTCCGGTGACCGCCACCGGCGGGCCAACCTGGCCGGCCAGGCCGCCTGGCAGGCCGTCGTCCACTACGTCCGGGGCACGATCGTAGTGGCCGCGATTCACGCCGTCGTGATGGGGCTCACGCTCACCTTTATCGGCTCGGCCCTGGTCGCGCCGCTGGCGCTGTTCATGTTCATCGCGGCGTTCGTGCCGCTGGCGGGCGTGCTGATCGCCGGGACGGTCGCGGTCCTCATCGTGCTCGCGTCCAAGGGGCTGGTCGGGGCGCTGATCGTGCTCGCCGTCATCGTCGTGATGAACCAGCTCGAGGCCCACCTGATCCAGCCGCAGGTGGTCGGGCGGGTAGTGCACCTGCACCCGCTCGCCGTTATTCTCGTGCTCGCGGTCGCGGGCCTGGTGGCCGGCATCCCCGGCGCGGTGGTGGCGATACCGGTCACCGCCGCGCTGACCAGCGCGTCCCGGGCGCTGCGGCACGACCAGGGCCCCTGACAGCGGAATCTGGCCCGGCCGCGGCACCCGCCGGCGACCGCAAGCGGGCGGTCGCGTGGCGTAGTCTCGGAAGGTAAGCGAGCAGGCAGCGGACAAACTGAGGGAGACACGGCCGATGACCACCGGCGAAGCTGGCGCGCCCGCGGGCGCCGGCCGGCTTGACGTGCTGATTACCCGGCTGGACCCGGCGGTCCCGCTGCCGGGCTACGCGCGGCCCGGCGACGCCGGGGTCGACCTGGCCGCCGCCGAGGACGTCGACCTGGCCCCGGGGGAGCGGGCGCTGGTCGGCACCGGGATCGCGATCGCCCTGCCGGACGGCTACGCCGGCTTCGTCCACCCGCGCTCGGGGCTGGCCGCACGGCACGGGATCACCCTGGTAAACGCCCCGGGCACGATCGACGCCGGGTACCGTGGCGAGATCAAGGTAATCCTGCTGAACACCGACCAGGCCCGGCCGGTCTCGCTGCGCCGCGGCGACCGTATCGCCCAGCTGGTGGTGCAGCGGGTAGAGAATGTAACGTTCCGCGAGGTCCCGGTCCTGCCGGACTCGGCCCGGAGCGGTGACGGGTTCGGTTCGACCGGCTCATCCGCGGCGGGTACCCCGCCGCGGGTGACCGCCGAGCGGTAACCCGCCCACAGCAAACGTAGACAGGCCACAGGCCGTCAGGCAACTGGAGGAGATGCGCAGTGTTCGGTCGGCGACGCAGCGCCCGTGACCGTGAGCTGGCCGGCGAGCAGCCCGGCGAGCTGGCGGAAGCCGGGGAGACGGCGGCGGGCGAGGTTGACGGGTCCGGCCCGTGGGACGCGGATGACCCGTTCCCCGAGCTGCCCCGGGTCGACCTCGGCAGCCTCCAGGTCCCGGTCCTCGAGGGAACAGACATCCAGCTGGTCTTCGCCGAGCAGCACGGCGCCTGGGTGACGGTACGGCACCAGCTCAGCGAGCTGCAGCTGCAGGCGTTCGCCGCACCCAAGCGAAGCGGGCTGTGGGACGAGATCCGCGGCGAGATCGCGGCCGAGATCGGCGGTGCGGGCGGCCAGAGCGAGGAGCGCGAGGGCCCGTTCGGCACCGAGCTGCTCGCGTATGTCCCGGCCGAGCCGGGCCAGCCGGCCGCCGGGCTGCGCCCGGTCCGGTTCGCCGGGGTGGACGGCCCGCGCTGGTTCCTGCGCGGCCTGTTCGCCGGCGCCGCCGCGGCCGATCCCGAGGCCGCCGCCCCCCTGGAGGCCGTGTTCAGCCAGGTGGTGGTCGCCCGGGGCGAGCACCCGATGCCGCCGCGGGACCTGCTCGAACTCCGGCTGCCCGCGGACGCCGCGGCCGCCCTCGAGGAGCAGGCCCGCGTCCAGCAGGAGCAGGCGCAGCAGCAGGAGCAGGAGCAGCAGAACCGGTTCAATACCGCGCCGAACCCGTTCGAGCGCGGTCCGGAGATGACCGAGACGCGCTAGCGGCGCGGCCCGCCCGGTCTCTGCGGACACCGGGCGGGCATCCGGAGTCAGTCGGAGGCGAAGAGCTGCTCGAGCTCCTCCTCCACGTCCTGCCCGGTGACGAAGAACAGCTCGTCCCCCGCCTGCAGCGGGTCCTCCGGTTGCGGCACGAGAACCCGTCCCTCGCGCAGGATGGCGACCAGGGCGGCATCGGCCGGCCATTCGATCGAGCCGACCTGCTTGCCCGCAAGCGGGGCATCGGCCGGCATGGTCAGCTCGACCAGGCTCGCCTCGCTCTGCCCGAACGTCATCAGCCGCACCAGGTCCCCGACGCTCACCGCCTCTTCGACCAGCGCCGACAGCAGGCGCGGGGTCGAGACCGCCACGTCGATGCCCCACGACTCGTTGTAGAGCCACTCGTTACCCGGGTGGTTCACCCGGGCCACGACCCGCGGCACCCCGTACTCGGTCTTGGCCAGCAGCGACACCACCAGGTTGACCTTGTCGTCGCCGGTCGCGGCCACCACCACGTGGCAGCGGTCCAGGGCCGCGTCGTCGAGCGAGCTGATCTCGCACGCGTCGGCCAGCAGCCACTCGGCCCGCGGCACGCTGTCCACCTTGATCGCGCTCGGCTTCTGGTCGATCAGCAGCACCTCGTGACCGTTCTCCAGCAGCTCACGGGCGATGGACCGGCCCACGGCTCCCGCCCCGGCGATGGCGACGCGCATCAGCGGTTACCCCCGTCCCGCTTGCCGAGCGCACCGCAGATCCGGTCGAGCTCGGCTTCCTTGGCGATCACGTGCACCACGTCTCCGTGCTGGAGCACGGTGCCCGGCTGGGGGACGATCGCCTCGCCGAGCCGGTCGATCAGCACGATCCGGGTCCCCACTGACGACTCGACCATCTTGACCGGCTCGCCGATCCAGTCGGGGCACACGGTGACCTGGCTCAGGATGACCTTGCCGGTCGCGTCTCTCCAGAGCGGCTCCGTGCTCTCCGGGAGCAGCTTGCGCAGCATCTGGTCGGCCGTCCAGCGCACGGTGGCGACCGTCGGGATGCCGAGCCGCTCGTAGACCTCGGCCCGCCGCGGGTCGTAGATCCGCGCGGCCACCTGCTGGACGCCGAACGTCTCCCGGGCGACCCGGGCCGCGATAATGTTGGAGTTGTCGCCGCTGCTGACCGCCGCGAAGCTGTCCGCGCGCTCGATCCCCGCCCGGGCCAGCACGTCCCGGTCGAAGCCGATACCGGTCACCCGGTCGCCCTTGAACGACGGACGGAGGCGGCGGAACGCCTCGGGGTCGCGGTCGATGACCGCGACCGTGTTGCCCCGGTCTTCCAGGATGTGGGCGAGCGTCGAGCCGACCCGCCCGCAGCCCATGATGACGATATGCACGACCCGTCCTTTCACGGTACGTGTGCGGGCGCCCGTGCCGGGTGCCCCGCCAAAGGTATGCCCGAACCTGGGAGAATACGACTCCACCAAGGAGGAGAATCTGATGGCCGGTGTCACGCCGCCAGCACAAGGCCGCCGCAGGCAGCCCGGAGCAGTCGGCGGGGTCGTGCCGCGGGCCGCCACCTCCTGGGCGGACGCCGCCCCGGGGGACCAGCCCGGCCCCGCCGCCGCAGTTGAAACGGCCGCCGCGGGCACGGTCGCTGTGGACGAAGAGGTCACGCAGCCGGACGGCACGCTCCGGGTCGGCCAGGAGCTCGAGGTGGCCGTCGGGGACGTGGCGCAGGGCGGCTGGTGTGTCGCCCGCCCGGACGGGCTGCCGGTGATGTTCGTCCGGCACACGCTGCCCGGGGAGCGGGTCCTCGCCCGGGTGACCGAGGTCACTTCCAAGCTGGCCCGCGCCGACGCGGTGCGGATCCTGCAGGCGTCACCCGACCGGGTGCCCGCGCCCTGCCCCAGCGCCCGTCCCGGCGCCTGCGGCGGCTGTGACTGGCAGCACGCGTCGCTGCCTGCCCAGCGGGCCCTCAAGGCCGCGGTGATCACGCAGCAGCTGCGCCGCCTGGCGGGCATCGACCGCGAGGTCACGGTGCAGCCGCTGCCCGGTGACACCCCCGCGAGCGCGGGCGGCGGAAGGCCCGGCCTCGGCTGGCGGACCCGGGTCCAGTTCGCGGTGGACCCCGCCGGCACCGCCGGGCTGCGCGCGCACCGCTCGCACGAGGTCATCGACATCGGCGAGTGCCTGATCGCGCACCCGGCCGTCACCAGCCTCGGCATCACCGGTGACGACTGGACCGGGGCAGCGGCGGTCGAGGTCGCGGTCGGCGGCTCCGCCGCCGATGAGAATTTCGCCGTCACCGTCGTCGAGGAGAGCGGCCGCCAGCAGCACGGCCGAACCGAACGCAACCACGGGCGCCGGGGGGCCGGCGGCCGGCTTTCCCGGCCCAAGCGGACCCTGGTCGAGGGGCGTCCCTACCTGGCCGAGCACGCTGCCGGGCGGCTCTGGCAGGTCAGCGCGGACGGGTTCTGGCAGGTGCACCCGGCCGCCGCCGAGGTGCTCACCCAGGCCGTCCTCGACGCGCTGCAGCCGCAGGCCGGCGACACCGTGATCGACCTGTACTGCGGTGCCGGGCTGTTCGCCGGCGCGGTCGCCGCGCTGACCGGCCCGGACGGCGCGGTCACCGGGATCGAGTCCGACCCGGCGGCGGTCAAGAACGCCCGGCAGAACCTGGTCGAGTACCCGTGGGCCGCGTTCCGCCAGGCTGACGTGGTCCGGGCGGTGGCCGGCGCGGACCTGCCGGCCGCCCGGCTCGTCATCGCCGACCCGCCCCGGGCGGGCCTGGCCCGCGAGGTCGTCGAATGGCTGACCGCAGACCGGGCCAGCGGGGGCAGTCCGGCCGAGCGGTTCGCCTACGTCTCCTGCGACCCCGCCACCCTGGCCCGGGACCTGGCCCTGCTGACGGCCGGCGGCTGGGGGCTGGCGGACCTGCGCGCGTTCGACGCCTTCCCGATGACCCATCACGTGGAGTGCGTCGTGACCCTGTCCCGCCCGGTCTAGCCCCCGGCGCGCCGGCGCGGTCGTCACGCATGGTTGACCGGAAAACACGCCGTTACCGACCAGGACCGCAGGTGCATCCAATGCCGGCCGCGGCGGTGCTACGGCGCGCCGGCCTGCCCCGCGCCGCTCTCCGGACTGGCGGGGCGGGGGTCGCCCGGCTTACCGGTCACGTAGTAGCCGAGACCGGGATAGCGGATCAGCAGACCCTCCTTGACCAGGACACCCAGTGACTTGGAGCAGGTCTGCCGGGCATGCCCGTACTCCTGGCTGAGTCTCGTGATCGACGGGGTGGCGGTACCGGGCGGGTACTTGCCCGCCGCGATCGCGCGGCGCAGGATCCCGGCGAGCTGCACATACGCTCTTGGGTCCGATTCGTCACCTATCGACATGCCTGCACACTACTCGATTGGCAAAGTTGCCAATCGCAATCCGTTGACAGTAGTCGACCGTAGACATCAGTGGTCGCCGGTGCTATCATGGCGGGCATGTACCTGTGGGAACTAGTTGGTTACGACACCGCGGAGGGATCGCTCCTTTCCGGCATCGACGACGACCTGGCCGCGGCCATGCGGGCCTGCGCGCTGCTGCTAGGGGAGCAGCGCGCCTTCGTCGTCCGCATCGCCGAGGTGGTGGCCCGCCTGGCGGTGTTCCACCAGGACGAGATCTACGTGCCCACCGGCCGCGAGTGGCTCGGCCGCCGCACGACGAGCGGGGGAGTGCACTGGGCGCACACCTTCCGTTCGGCTGACCCGGATGCCGCCTACAGCCGGGCGGCAGGCAGCGGCCAGAGCGCCGTCGTCAGCTGAGCGTGCCGCCCCGGCCACCCGGGCCGCCCGGCCGCCCGGCGGCGGGGCCGGATGCGGCACGATAGGCGCATGCGCCTCAGGATTTTCACCGAGCCCCAGCAGGGGGCCAGCTACGCCACGCTCCGCCGCGTCGCCAAGGCGGCAGAAGACCTCGGCTTCGACGCGTTCTTCCGCTCCGACCACTACCTGAAGATGGGCGGCGGGTCCGGCGAGCCCGGCCCGTCCGACGCCTGGACCACCCTGGCCGGCCTGGCCGTCGAGACCAGCACGATCCGGCTCGGCACACTGGTCAACTCGGCGACCTTCCGCTACCCGGGGCCGCTCGCGATCACCGTCGCGGGCGTCGACGAGATGAGCGGCGGCCGGGTCGAGCTGGGCCTCGGCGCGGGCTGGTACGAGACGGAGCACGCCGCCTACGGCATCCCGTTCCCGCCGGTCAAGGAGCGCTTCGACCGCCTCGACGAGCAGCTCGCGGTCATCACCGGCCTGTGGGAGACGCCCCCGGGCCAGACCTTCCGCTACGACGGCACCTACTACCAGGTGGCCGACTCGCCCGGGCTGCCCAAGCCGGTGCAGCGCCCGCGCCCGCCGGTGATCGTCGGCGGCCACGGCCCGCGCCGCACCCCGGCTCTCGCCGCCAGGTACGCCGACGAGTTCAACATCGCGTTTTCGGCCGCCGACGAGGTCGCCGCGCAGTTCGGCCGGGTGCGGGAGGCCTGCTCCGCGGCGGGCCGGGACCCGTCCGCCCTTGTCTACACCGCGGCCCAGGTGGTCTGCTGCGCCCAGGACGAGACCACGCTGAACCGCCGGGCCGCGGCGATCGGCCGGGAAGCCGACGACCTGCGCGCCAGCGGCCTCGCCGGGTCGCCCGCCGAGGTCGTGGACAAACTCGGCGCGTACGCCGAGGCCGGCGCGGAGGCGATGTACCTGCAGATCCTCGACCTCGCCGACCTCGACCACCTAGCCGACATCGCCGCCCAGGTGCTGCCCCAGGTCCGGTAACCGGCGGGCGGCCGCCCGCCGCGCCGCGACCGCCCCCGCCTGGTCTTCGGCAGCCGCCCCGTAGGTCGTTACGCTGCGCGACCGCTGAGGCGGGCGGGAGCGGTGGTCCGCCGGGTCAGAGCCGCCGGGGGTGAGTTGGCTCGCGGCGAACGCGTGATTGCGCGGAGCGGCCTGCCGGCGGCGCTCCGGGTGCTTACGATCGTTGCATGGGAACATTCGCAGGGGGACGACGCGGGCCGCACGAGCCCGGCGCCGGCCCCTGGCCGGGCGAGGAGACGTTCCCGGAAGAGAACGCCCGGCCGGGCCCGGCCGGGGCCTACGGAGATGAGGCCGGACACGGCGCCCCCGGACCCGGCTGGGGACCAGAGCCCGCGGGAGACCCAGGCTACGGCGGCCGTAACTACCCCGGCCCGGGTTACGCAGGGCCGCCTTACGCTGGCCCGCCCTACGCTGGCCCGCCTTACCCGGAGCAGGGTTACGGCGGTCCCGGCTACGGCGACGGTGGCGGCTACGGCGGTCCCGGCTAC
>DASWUW010000836.1:0-4895 GCA_036406335.1 Trebonia sp. | reverse complement strand
CGCGGTGGCCGGCAGGCCGCGGGTGGTGAGCCCGGGCACGGACAGGCCCGCCTCCGACAGGAACGCCGACGGGCGGGTGAGCAGGTGCAGCGACCAGGGGAACAGCACCAGGAACGGGGCGGCGGCAACGACCGCCGCGTTGACCGGGTTGACCGCGACCAGCCAGCGGCGGGCGCCCAGCGCGCAGGCGGCGAAGACCAGGCCGAGCACCCAGGTGAAGGGCGCGAACGCGGCCGCGAGCCCGATCAGCAGCCCGGTGGCCCAGGCGGCGCGGCGGGCCTGGCGGGGCGCGGCGGTGAGCATCCGTCCGGCGCTGACCGCGATCAGCGGGAGCAGCACGAAGGCGACCGCGGTGCCGAGGCGTCCCGCGGCGACGGCGCCGACGGCGACCGGCAGCAGCGCGTAGGAGGCGGCCAGCAGGACCCGGGCCGGGGCGGCGGTGACCAGCAGGCGGGCCGACCGGTAGGCGGCCAGCCCGGCGAGCGGGACGCAGCCGAGCAGCAGCACGTCCACCGCGAGCCAGGCCTGGCCGCCGAGGACGGTGGCGAGCGCGGCCACCACCGCCAGGTAGGGGGGCGCGGACGCGGTGCTGCCCATGCTGACCGGGTGAAACCCGGCCAGGTACTCCCGCCACAGCGCTCCGGCGCCGCCCCAGGCGGGCACCAGCGCCCCGCCGCCGAGCGGACTGGCGCCGAGCAGGCGGCGTTCGGCGATCAGGGCGATGGCCAGCAGCGCGGTGAACAGCTGGACGCCGGGGTGCCGGATGACCCGGCGTACGACGGGCTCGGCGTCGACGAACTGCTCGTCTTCCTCCGATTCGTCCGCGTGATGGCGGCCGCCGGAGGCCTTCGGCGGGCCGTTGGAGATCAGCCCGGCGATCCGCTCGGCCACCCGGAACAGGGTGCGGGCGGGCGGGATGAACACCCGGACCGCGTTGAACCCCTCGGCCCGCCGCCGGGCCCGGCGGCGGCGGCCCCGCCAGAGCCGGACCGGGTGCCCGAACAGGCCGGTGACCGACCTCGCGTAGGCGCTGGACTGGTCGATCTGCTTGACCAGGAGGAAGTACAGGGCGCGGGCGAGCGACCCGAGGACGCTGCCGCCGACCACCCAGAGCATGGTCAGCAGGGGCAGGTTGACCGCCAGGACGTACAGGGCGCTGCGCCGGTCGAGCATGCGCGCGCTGCCGCCCTCGGCCGGCCGGCGCCGCCGCGAGGCGAGCTCGCGGTGGTAGAGGATCGCGTCGGTGACCACCCAGACCCGGAAGCCGGCCGCCTGGGCCCGCCAGCAGAAGTCGACGTCGTCGCGGAACAGCCCGAGGCTGGTGTCGAACCCGCCGAGCTGGTCCCAGACGTCGCGCCGGACCAGCATGCCGGCCGAGCCGACGGCGAGCACCTCGCGCTGGTGGTCATGCTGGCCCTGGTCGATCTCGCCCGGGTCGATACCGGTGACCCGGCGGCCCGCCCGGTCGACGGAGACGCCCACCTCGCGCAGCGTGCGCCGGTCCTGGCCGTCGAGCACCTTGGGCCCGAGGACGACGACGGAGCGGTCCCTGCCCGCCGCCCGCAGCAGCCGCTCCAGCGTGTCCGGGGCGGGCTCGCAGTCGTCGTGCAGCAGCCAGACCCACTCGACCCGGGTGACGCCCGGGTCGGTGGTGCCGGCCTGCTGGCGGCCGGCCTGGCGCAGCGCGGCCGCGACGGCCGCGCCGTAGCCGGTGTCCCGCGGCAGCCCGAGCACCGCGTCCGCGCCGATCAGCTCGCCCAGGACGGCGGCGCTGCGGTCCCGGCTGCCGGTGTCGGCCGCGACCGTCTGCCCGACCGGGTAGGTCTGGGCGCTCAGCGCCCGGACGAGGCCGGGCAGCAGACGGGCACCGTCGTGCGCGACGATGATCGCGGTGACGGTGTGCCGGTTTTGCGGTGCGGTCGTTGGCAAGGGATCCAGCGCAGGTCGGTGGTCAGGGCCGCCCCGCGGGACGGCAAGCCGATCTGGTCAGCCCTCCCCCGCAGGGACCCTGAGAACAATACAGGCCGTGCATGCACAGGACAGGAATACCGTCACATGTCCCCTGGCGGCCGCCAGACAGTTCGCCCGGCGGCCAGGACCGCTTCGTTTTCCGGCTAGATCACGTCCCGCTTCACCCGGCGGCGCTCCCGTTCGGACAGCCCGCCCCAGATGCCGAAGCGCTCGTCGTTCTCCAAGGCGTACTCGAGGCACTCGCCGCGGACGTCGCAGCTGCGGCACACCCGCTTCGCCTCGCGGGTCGACCCGCCCTTTTCAGGGAAGAACGCCTCCGGATCCGTCTGAGCACACAGCGCACGATCTTGCCAACCCTGATCCTCCATGTCCTCTGGACGGACCACAACCTGCGTCAGCGGGACGATGACCTCGGTCACAGCGCACCTCCCTCTAGGAGCCCCCTTGATTCACCCGTCTTCCCGTGACGGTGAGAATCACACCAATGAAATTACACCCGCGTGTCTTGCTTCAAGTCAAGCGACAAAGGTGCTAAAGGCCGCCCTGTTGTCCAGATTGCGCGCTAAGTCTGCCGGAGAAAATTCAGCGCGTGATCATGTGATCACTACGCGTGACATATCGGCGCAAGGAGACCGACCGGTGGAGTCGCTTGCCCAGAGGATAATTGCCTTATGCGGATCACCGTGCTTGCCGGGGGCATCGGCGCCGCGCGTTTCCTGCGCGGTCTGCTCGCGGCGGCCCCCGACGCCAGCATCACCGTCATTGGCAATACCGGCGATGACATCACCCTGTTCGGCCTGCGGGTATGCCCCGATTTGGACTCGGTGATGTACACCCTCGGCGGCGGCAGCGACGAGGAACAGGGCTGGGGCCGCGCGGGCGAGACCCACCGCATCGGCGGCGAGCTCGCCGCCTACGGCGCCGGCCCGTCCTGGTTCACCCTCGGCGACCTCGACTTCGCCACCCACATCGCCCGCAGCCAGCTGCTGGCCGAGGGCCGCCCGCTGTCCGAGGTGACCCGGGTGCTGTGCGAGCGCTGGCAGCCGGGTGTCCGGCTGCTGCCGATGTCCGACGACCGGGTCGAGACCCAGGTGAAAATCGCCGATCATCCCGAACGGCCCGGGGCTTCCCCCGACGGCGAGCTGATTCACTTCCAGGAGTGGTGGGTCCGGCTGCACGCCGCCGTCCCGGCCCAGGCGATCATCCCGGTCGGCGCCGACACCGCCTCCCCCGCTCCCGGCGTGCTCGAGGCGATCGCCGACGCCGACTTCGTGCTGCTCCCGCCGTCCAACCCGGTGGTGTCCATCGGCCCGATCCTGGCCGTCCCCGGTATCCGGGCCGCGGTCGACGCCAAGACTACGGTGGGCGTGTCCGGGATCATCGGCGGCGCCCCGGTCCGCGGCATGGCCGACCAGTGCCTGGCCGCGATCGGCGTGGAGACCTCCGCCGCCGCCGTGGCCGCGCACTACGGGCCCGCGCTGATCAACGGCTGGCTGGTCGACGACCAGGACAAGGCCGCGGTCGAGGAGGCCGCCGCGGCCGACCCGGCGCTGGCCGGCATCGCCGTGCGGGCCCTGCCCCTGTACATGCGGGACGTCCCGTCTTCGGCCGCGATCGCCCAGGCCGCGATCGACCTCGCCCGCGAGCTGTCCCGGTGACCCGCCCCGGGAAGGAAGCCCCGGCGACGCCCGCTGAGGCCCCGGCCCCGGTCCAGGTCTACGGGCTGGCCGGCATCCCGGAGATAGCCCCCGGAGCCGACCTGGCCGCGCTGATCGCCGCGGCGGCGGCCGCTCCCGGCGGCCCGGCGCTACGCGACGGCGACATCCTGGTGGTCACCTCCAAGGCGGTCAGCAAGGCCGAGGGCCGGGTCGCCCAGATGTCCCGCGACGACGCGATCGCGGCCGAGACGGTCCGCGTGGTGGCCCGGCGCGGCCCGATGGTGATCGCGCAGACCCGGCACGGCCTGGTGATGGCCGCCGCCGGGGTAGACGAGTCCAACACCGCGCCCGGCACCGTGGTGCTGCTGCCGGTCGACCCGGACGAGTCGGCCCGGCGGCTGCGCCAGGCGCTGCAGACCCGGCTCGGGGTCAGCCTGGGCATCGTGGTCACCGACACCTTCGGCCGCCCCTGGCGGGCCGGGCAGACCGACACCGCGATCGGCGCCGCCGGCGTGCTGCCCGCTCGCGATCACCGGGGTGAGACCGACGCCTGGGGCAACGTCCTCGACGTGACCGTGGCCGCGGTGGCGGACGAGATCGCGGCCGCGGGCGACCTGGTCAAGGGCAAGGCCCGGCAGATCCCGGTGGCGGTCGTGCGCGGGCTGCCCGAGCTGGTCACCGGCACCGACGGGCCCGGAGCCCGGGCCCTGGTCCGGGCGTCGGAGGAGGACATGTTCCGGCTGGGCGCGGCCGACGTGCTCCCGGCCCGCCGCACGGTCCGGTCGTTTACCGCTCAGGCGGTCGACCCCGCCGCGGTGGAGCGCGCGGTAGCGGCGGCCCTGACCGCGCCCGCGCCGCACCACAGCGAGCCCTGGCGGTTCGTGATCGTGACGTCCCCGGAAGCCCGGCTGGCGCTGCTGGACGCGATGCGGGACGCGTGGGTGGCTGACCTGCGGGCCGACGGCTTCGCCGAGGAGCAGATCACCCGCCGCCTCAAGCGCGGGGAGCCGCTGCGCGACGCGCCGCTGATCGTGGTGCCCTGCCTGGAGCTCTCGGCGGCCCACGTCTACCCGGACGACCAGCGCAACCGGGCCGAGCGGGCGATGTTCACCGTCTCCATGGGCGCGGCGGTGCAGAACCTGCTGGTCGCCCTGGCGGTGGAGAACCTGGGCTCGGCCTGGATCTCGTCGACCTTGTTCTGCCAGGACGTCGCCGCTGAGGCGCTCAGCCTCCCCGGGGGCTGGCTGCCGATGGGGGCGGTCGCCG
>DASWUW010000835.1:0-3729 GCA_036406335.1 Trebonia sp. | reverse complement strand
GCTCGGCCACCCGGCGGTGGCCGAGGCGGCCGTGGTGGGCGTCCCCGGGCCGTTCGGGAACGAGATCATCGCGGCCGCCGTCCGGCTGTCGGCGCCGCTGCCCGCCGGGGCGGACGACCTCGCCGAGTTCTGTCGCACCCGGCTCACCTCCTACCGGGTCCCGGTCCGCTGGCTGCTGGCCGGCGCCCTGCCGCGTACCCCGGCGGGCACCGTCTGCCGGGCGACGCTCGTCGCGCAGTTCCAGGTCTTTCCCTGGCCGCGCGCGGCCAGCATCGACCTGCGGGTTCCGCCGCAGGCGCGGCGGTCCTGGGAGGACACGGACTACTGAGCGGCCGCCGCCTGGCGGGTACGCGGCGGCGACGGCGGTCGACGGCGGCGGTGCGCGTCGTACCCGGGACTATCCGATGACCGCGGGCGCCGGGCTGACGGTGAGCGTGTAGGCCGCGCTGACCTTCTGCGCCGACGCTGCACTGTCCTTTACCGTCACCGTGACGGCGTACGAGGTGGCTGTGCGCACGGTGGGAGACGTGCCGCTGATCGTGCCCGACGTGCTCATGGCCAGCCCGGCCGGGAGCCCGGTGGCAGAGAACCGGTAAGCCGGGGTGCCGCCGGAGGCGGACACGGTAGCGGAGTAGGCCCGGCCGGACGTGCCGGCCGTCAGCGTGCCGCCGCCCAGGGTCAGCCTGGCCACCGCGGCGGCGACGGTGACCGTGAACGACGCGCTGGCGGTCTGCGGGGCGGTCTCGCTGTCGGTGACGGTCACGGTGACTTGGTAGGTGCCCGCCGTGGTCGGCGTGCCGCTGACCGTGCCGGTGGCCGCGCTGACAGCGGTACCCGGAGGAAGCCCGGTGGCGGAGTACCTGTAGGCCGGCTTACCCCCGGCCGCCGTCACCGTGGCCGAGTACGCCCGGCCGGTCGTGCCGGCCGCCGCGCCGCTGGCGGTCAGGGTCAGCTTGGGCACCGCGGCGGCGACGGTCAGCGTGAACGACGCGCTAGCCGTCTGCGGGGCGGCCGCGCTGTCGGTCACCGTGACGGTGACCGTCGAGGTCCCCGCGGCGGTCGGCGTGCCGCTGACGGCACCCGTGGCCGCGCTGACGGCGAGGCCGGCCGGAAGCCCGGTGGCCGCGTAATGGTAGGCCGGGGTGCCGCCCGCCGCGGTCACCGTGGCCGCGTAAGCGGTACCGACGGTGCCGGTCGCGCCGGCGGTCGCGGTCAGCGTCAGCTTTGGTATCGCGGCGCTGACCTTTAGCGTGAGGCTGGTCGAGGCCGTCCGCCTGGGCGTTCCGCTGTCGGCGACCGACAGCTGGACGGTGGAGGTGCCCGCCGCGGTGGGCGTGCCGCTGATGGTGACGGTGCCCCCGGCGGCGGTCGACGTCAGGCCGGCCGGGAGCCCGGTCACGGTCCAGGTGTAGGCGGCGGTGCCGCCGGTCACCGAGGTCGTGCCGGAGTAGGGGGTGCCGACGGTGCCGGTCGCCGCGGCGCTGGTGCTCAGCTTGAGGCCGGTGCCGCAGGTGAGCTTGAACGCGGCCGCGTTGGACGCGGCGGCGGCCGGGCTGGTGACCACGACGGAGCCGGACCCGCTGGCGGTATTGCTGGCCGGCGTGTAGCTGGCCGCGGTAACCGCCTGGGTGCCGGCGGCGCCGAAGTGCAGCGTCTGCACCGGGCCGTTCCCGCCGGGCAGCTTCCAGTAGTAGCTGACGGTGGCGGCCTGGGCGGCGGTGACCGTACCGCTGAAGGTGATGACCGGTGCGGCCGTGGCGCAGGAGGCCAGGTTCTCGGTCGCCGGGCTGGCGGTGGCCGCCGCGGACAGCTTCACGGCGGCGGGGGTGCAGGTCAGCGAGTACGACGCGGGTCCCGAGGCCGCGGCCACCGGGCCGGTCACCACCAGGACGGCCTCCCCCGAGGAGGGGACGGCAGGCGGGGTGATGGTCAGCGGCTGCACCGCCATGGTGCCCGCCCCGGTAAAGGTCAGGGTCTGCGGCGTAGAGCTCCCGCCGTTGGACAGCGCCCAGTAGTAGGTGACCGTCTCGGCCTTCTTGGCGGTGATCGAGCCGTCGGCGGTGAAGACCGGCGCCGTCGTCCCGCAGGGCACCACCTTGGTCGGCGGGGTGACCGCCGCGACCGGGGTGATCCCGCCCGCGGTCACCGCGCAGAGCAACTTGTAGGTGGCCTTGTTGGAGACCTTGGCGCCCGGCGTGAGCAGCTTGATCTGTGCCCAGCCGGTACCGGGCAGCTTGGTGTGCAGGACCTCGCCGGCGACGGCCTGGTGCCCGGAGGCGGCGAACCTGGCCGTCTGCACCGGGCCCGGCTTCCCGGCGGAGTACACCCACTGGTACTTGACCGTGCCCGCCGCGGTGGCGGTGATCGTGCCGCTGTACTGGAACGTAGAGGGGGTCGCGCACTGCGACGCGGTGGCCGGCGGCTGGACCGCGGCGGTGGCGGTGAAGGCCGCGTTGACCACCGCTGTGTCTTTCACGGGGGACTTGCCGGACCTGGAGGACAGCGTGACCGCGGTCGCGACCGCACCCAGCCCGACCACCACCGCGACGGCGATGGCCCCCACCGCCACAGCCCGGCGCCGGCGCGCTCCCCGGCGGCGCGGCTGACCGCCCAGCCAGGCCGACGCGGACGAGGTGCCGCCGGCGCCCGGGCCCCCGCCGTGCAGCAGCAGCGGGAGCAGGGCGGCCACGCGTTCCGCGAGGTGGCTGCGGCCCCGTTCCTCCCATTCCGGCCCGTAAGCGGAGTAGGCCGTCGCCTCGAGCTCGGCTACCAGCGCGATCGCGGACTGCGGGCGGTCGCCCGGGTGCTTGGCCATACCCCGCGCGATCAGCTGCTGCAGCGGCGCGTCCACCCGGTCGACTGGTACCGAGGCGGTCTCGTGCAGGTGACGCAGCTGCCCGAGCTTGCCGGAGAACGGGGTGCTGGCGGTCAGGCACTCGAAGAACACGGCGGTGGCGGCGTAGACGTCGGTGGCCGGGCTGTTCGGCGCGCCGTTCCACTGCTCGGGGGCCATGTACAGCGGGGTGCCGGCCGCGAGGGTCTTCTTGCCCTCCTTGACGGCGATGCCGAAGTCGGACAGCTTGCTGTCGCCTTGCGCGTCGACCAGCACGTTCTCCGGCTTGTAGTCGCGGTGGACGATGCCCAGCGCGTGCGCGGCGGCCAGCCCCAGCAGCGAGCCCTTCAGTACCACGAGAGCGGACTCGGGGCTGGTCGGGCCCTGCCGGGTGATCAGCTCGTGCAGCGAGACGCCGTCGACCAGCTCCATCACGATCGCGGCGCCCTGGCCGGGCTCTTCCACGTAGTCGAACAGCTTCACGACCTGCGGCACGTCGAGGGCCCGGAGCGTCTGGGCCTCGGACCGGAAGATCCACATGAAGGCGGGGTCGCGGACCAGGGCGGGGCTGAGGTACTTGATCGCGACCCGGTGGCCGGTCGCGTTGCTGACCGCGGCGACCACCCGGCCCGATGCTCCCGTGCCGAGCTGGTGCTCTTCCGTGTAACCGGGCACCGCCCAGCCTTCGGCGTAGCTGGGTACCGTCCACGCGCTCATGGAAGAACTCCTTGGTAAGACAGGTACTGCATGCTGCGGTGCCCGATGCCGATCCACGCGCCCGGTTCAATCACGGCGGGTTCGAACGGGGCGAGCGTACGCTCCTGGCCGGCGGCCTGGAGCACTGATCCGTTTGCCGAACCAAGATCACTAACCTCGACCTGCCAGCCGTGCAAGGC
>DASWUW010000834.1:0-18154 GCA_036406335.1 Trebonia sp. | reverse complement strand
GGGACCGGCGGCGCAACGTCGTCTCGATCACCGCGGGGGGACGGGCGCGGCTGCGTCAGCTTGACCAGATCCTGGACGGCGTGCAGGACGAACTGCTGGCGCCGCTGTCCGTGGCGGAGCGGACCACGCTGGCCGGACTGCTGGGCAGGGTGCTGGCGCAGCAGGCCGCACCGGCTTGACGGCCGGGCATTTGCCCGGTTTACGACTTCACGCGCGGTTCACGGTTGGCGATCTGTTTTCGAGGAACACTCAAGGGGTGAGCGTCGCCGACGTGACCCGCGCCGACCCTGCCCTTCTGCGTTCGGCCCTCTTGCGTTCGGCGCTGGCTGCGGCCAGGCGGGGCTGGCACGTGTTCCCCTGCGCGGCCGGCGGCAAGCGCCCCGCGCTGCGGGGCAACTGGCAGGACCTGGCGACGACCTCCCCGGGTCAGCTGCGGGACTGGTGGGCCCGCGCCTCTTACAACATCGGGATCGCCTGCGGGCCCTCCGGGCTGGTGGTGATCGACCTCGACCTGCCGCACGAGCCGGCGGACGACGACGACATGGCGGGCGGCGCGCTGTTCCCGCTGTCCGGTGCGGACCGGCTGGGACGGCTGGCCCGGCAGCACAAGCAGCGCTACCCGGCGGGCACCTACGTCGTCGACACGCCCTCGGGCGGCTGCCACCTGTACTTCTCGGCTCCGGCGGACGTACGGGCGCGGAACTCGGCCGGGGTGCTCGCCCCGCACATCGACGTCCGCGCCGACGGCGGGTACGTGGTCGGCGCGGGCAGCCGCATCGACGGTCGCGTCTACGCCGCCCGGGGCCGCCCCCGCCCGGCAGCGCCGCTGCCGCCGTGGCTGGGCCAGCTGGTCACGCAGACCCCGGTGCCCGAGGTGCCCGCGCCCCGGCTGCCCGTCACCGACCGGGCCGAAGGCCGCGCCTACGCGATGGCCGCACTGCGGGCGGAGACCGAGCGGGTCGCCGCCGCGCGGCCGGGGACGCGGAACGACACGCTGAACCGGGCCGCTTTCAGCCTCGGCCAGCTGGTGGCGGCGCGACTGCTGCCGCCGATCCCGGTGATCACCGGGCTGATCAGCGCGGCCCAGCACGCCGGGCTCTCGGAGGAGGAGGCGACGCGCACGGTCCGTTCCGGGCTGGCCGGCGGGGCCCGCAAGCCGCGCACCGGGTGAACTCGCAGGTCAGATAGTTCCACCGTGCGCGGCGGCCAGCAGGCGGGCCACGGTGGCGGCGTCCGTATCCCGCCGTTCCGTGACTTATGACCGGCCCAGGTCGTGATCACGGACACTTGTTCCCGTCCTGACGGGAAAAAGTGTCCGTCTAGGAAAAGAGAGCGGGCTTTAGGGGTTAGGCGGGGCGCTCTAGCAGGATGACCTGGGAGGTCAGCTCGCCGGAGTGCAGCAGCTGGCCGATCCTGCGGCTCTGTTCGCGGGCGGTGGCCAGCGGCGGGGCGTTCCCGAAGCGGCGCTCTAGTTCGTCCTCGACGGCGGCGGTGCGCTCGTGCCAGCCGGCATCGGGGGGCGGAAGGGAGGCCGAGTCGGCGGCGGCGGTCTCGGTCAGGCCGGCCTCGCGGAGCAGGGCGGTCAGCCGGGCCCGGGACGGGAAGTGGTTTCCCTCCGGCGGGTTGTCCAGCCGCTCCTGGGTGGCCAGGAACACCAGCAGCCCGGCCCGGCCCGACGGCCGCAGTACCCGGCGCAGTTCCCGCAGCAGGGCCAGCTGGGCCTCCCGGCCGCCGGCGGTACACAGCACTCCCAGGCACCAGGCGAGGCTGGCGGCGCCGTCGGCGAACGGCAGCGCGGTCGCGTCGGCTGCCACCACCGGGGCGCCGAACAGCCGGGCGGCGGCCCGGCAGGCTTCTGGTGCCGGCTCGGCCAGCAGCGGCTGAACCCCGGTCCGCTCCGCCGCGTAGGCGGACGGGCCGCCCAGCCCGGCGCCGATGTCGATCATCAGGTCGCCGGGCCGCGGGGCCAGGCCCGCCAGCAGCCAGTCCAGGGCCGAAGGGCGGCCGCTGCCCCGGCAGGCGGCCGGGATGCGGTACCCCGGGCCGAGGCTCATCGCCACCTCAGCCGTCCATTCGGCCACCGTGCCGAACTCGGCGTCCATTGCGTCACTGCCTGCCGTGCCCCGTGTCGTCATGGGGTGCGCTCTGCCCGGATTCGGCGGGCCAACTCCGCTTTGAGGGCCGCGGCGTACCGGTAACCGCGATCCGAGGCCAGTCCGGACAGGTTCACCCCCGTCACCCCCGGGATGGCCAGCAGCGCCGCCGCCTCCCGGACCGCGGCGCCGATCCCGGCTTCCACCGGGTCGGGGGCGGTCAGCACGGCCTGGACCGCGGCGGGATCGAGTTCCAGCCCGGGCAGGGCGCTCAGCACGGCCGCCGACCGCTCGTCGGTGAAGACAGCGACGGCCGCGATGACCGGCATCGTCACCCCGGCCCGGGCGGCCCCGGACATGAAGGCGGTCACCGTGTCCACGGCGGCGTGGTTCAGCACCGCGACCGCCGCCCCGGCCCGCTGCTTCTGCGCGAGCCGGTCCGGCCGCAGGTCGCGGGGCGGCGCGGACGGCGTCTCGGGGACCGCCGCCGTCAGCCCGACCGACGCGGCCAGCGCGGCCAGCCGGGGTCCGTCCAGGTCGAAGACCTGGGTCACGTCCGGCCGGACGTCGTAGGCCCGGGCGTCGCCGGTGACGCACAGCACCCCGTCCACCCCTCGGTAGCGCAGGCCGTTCAGCTCCTGCTCCAGCACGATCCGGTTCCGGTCCCGGCAGGCCAGCGTCATCCAGGGCCGGGCCCCGGCCGCCTGGAGCAGCGCGGCCAGCAGCACCGGCGGGAAGTCGGGACGGTTCTGGTGCTCGCCGACCAGAACCGCGTCGCAGTCGGCCGCCAGCGTCCCGGCCACCGCGGTCAGCATCGGGATCGAGTAGGGGTCGGCGGTGTAATCGGCCAGGATCAGCGGCACCCGGCGCAGCGGCACCGCCGGGACCGGATCCGGCCAGCCGGCCGGCACCGGGAACACGCAGGCCTCCGGGATGACCTCGCAGCCGCCGTCCGGCCGCACCCCGCCGCACGGTCCCATCACCATGTGCTTCGGGCAGCCCGCGCGGGGGGTTATCAGCATCTGCCCAGAATAAAAGCGGGTACCCGGAGGCATCCCTGAGGGGCCTGATGCTGGACTCAAGCGCGATAGAGGCACGAAAAACGTAAAAGGGGCCGGTTCCCGTATTTGGGACCGGCCCCTAACTTACGTGGGCGATACTGGGATCGAACCAGTGACCTCTTCGGTGTGAACGAAGCGCGCTCCCGCTGCGCCAATCGCCCGTGCTTTACCAGGGTAGCGCATAGCCAGGAGTGCCGTGGGCAGCGTCGCGCCGGCGAGTTCGCCGGCCTGGCGGTGGCGGGCCGGGAGTAGCCGGGTAGCAGCGACGTTGCCGCTGGCCGGCGGGGTCGGAATCTCACTGTACCTACTGGTACGTAGGTTAAAGTTCGGCTACTGTCAGCTATGCAATCGATGGCGGCCACCAGTCGCTTGATTGCATAGAGTTATTGATTGCCTACTTAGGGTAAGTACTGGTAACGCGGGCCTGCGAAGTAGGTCACATACAATGCAATCGATACGTTGAAACATTAGACTGCGACCACGCTGTTAGGCAGTATTAACGTCCCGGAGCAACGGATACCGTTGGTGACTTCTGAGCGGCCACACAGCTAACAAAGTGCAAACGGAAGCAATTGGGCATCTGCGAACGTAACGCTCCGTATTTGTACCAGTCGCCCAGGTCGTGCCACAACAAAGCGCCCGGTTCCCGCCGGGACCACCGCGATTGCGGTTGGACTGACGATGAACAGCAGCAGTACGGTATCGGCCGAACTCGGACTCCGGCTAGTCGTCCCCCAGCAGACGATCGTGCCCCTGGTAGCCAGCCTTTACTTCTCCAAGGAAGACCCTTACGCGATCCGCATCGCGTTCCACGTGGGGCTAGATGAGCCGGTGGAGTGGATCTTCGCGCGAGAGCTGCTCTCCCGCGGCGTCGAGAGCCGTGAGGGCCTGGGCGACGTCGTTGTGTGGCCGTCGGCCGGCTCCGCCGACGGCAAGCCCGGCGACGTGCTGAACATCGAGCTGTCCTCCCCGTTCGGCCAGGCCCACTTCGAGGCGCCGATCAAAGAGGTCTCCGACTTTCTGAAGCGGACTTACGCGGTCGTCCCCGCGGGCGAAGAGACCGATTTCGTCAACGTGGAGAGCGAGCTGGCCGATCTGCTGCGCAAGGCACGGTAGGCACTCGGCTAGCTTCCGGCCCGGGCCCCGTAACGGGGGCCGGGTCCAGAACGAGCCGGGACAAGGTCCCTCCTGAGCGGGCGACGGCGGGTTCAGTGGGGAACGGGCACGGTAGCGGGGCAGAATTTTTCATCCAACTGCCATTCCGAGTTGGTGGAAGCGCCAGGATCGGATAGTGTTCTGACGCAGCGCCGGAGTGATCCGGCGCACCGGCCCGGGGTCTCCCGGACCAGCATGCGGACGTGGCTCAGTGGTAGAGCATCACCTTGCCAAGGTGAGGGTCGCGGGTTCAAATCCCGTCGTCCGCTCGGAGACGAAGCTTGCGGTGGATTCCGCACGGCGGCCCGGGTTTTCTCGCCGGGACCCGCAGTATCCCTCCGGGGTCATCGGCCCCGCATGGCGGCAGGTCGGCCGTCGGCAAAGCTCGCTTCTAACGGCGGAGTGGCCGAGTGGCTTAGGCAAGGGCCTGCAAAGCCCTGTACACGGGTTCGATTCCCGTCTCCGCCTCCCATACTTACCTGACCAGCGGAACGTTTCTGCACCGCCTGGAACGGCCTGGCGCCAAGGTCACCATCGAGCCCGTCGGCCCTGCTACCGGGTTAGCTGGCGGCCCGGATCGCCAGCTAACCCGGCGGCACGCCCGCCAGGAGCCGTACGACCAGCTAGAAGGGGTAAGGGGCGATGTCGCCCCGTACGGTGACCCAGCGCGTTTCGGTGAAAGCGTCAAGGTTAGAGGTACCGCCGAACCGGGCGCCCGTGCCCGACGCGCCGATCCCGCCGAAGGGCGCGTTGGGCTCGTCGTCTACGGTCTGCTCGTTAATGTGCACGATGCCGGTGGGAATCTTCTTCGCCAGGTCGAGCCCGCGCATGACGTCGCGGGTGAGGATGCCGAGCGACAGCCCGTACTCGCTGTCGGCGGCGAGCTTGGCCGCCTCGTCGGCGTCAGAGAACCGGATCACCGGCGCCACCGGGCCGAACACCTCATCGGAGTAGGCCGGCATGGACAGCGCCACGTCGGCCAGTACGGTCGGCCGGTAGAACAGGCCCTCGTACGCGCCCCCCGCGGCCAGCCGCGCGCCGGCGCTGACGGACAAGGTGACCAGGTCGTGCACCTTGTCCCGCTGCCGTTCGTCGATGATCGGGCCGAGTGCGACCGGCTCGGTCGCCGGGTTCCCGACTGGCAGGGACGATGCCTTCTCCGCCAGCGCCGCGACGTAATCGTCGTAGATGGAAGTGTGGACCAGGTGCCGCCCGGTGGTCATGCAGATCTGCCCCTGATGCAGGAACGATCCCCACGCCCCGGCGGAGACGGCGCGCTCCAGGTCCACGTCGTCGAGCACGATGAGCGCCGAATTGCCGCCGAGCTCCAGGTGGGCCGGCTTGAGGTGCCGGGCGGCCAGCTCGCCGACGCGGCGGCCCGCAGCCGTGGAACCGGTGAACGACACCACTCGCACCAGCGGATCGGTGATGATGGCCTCGCCGGTGTCCGCCCCGCCCGGCAGGACGTGCAGCAAGCCTTCGGGCAGGCCTGCCTCCTCGAACACGCGGGCCAGCGCGACGCCACCGCACACGGCGGTGCGCGGGTCGGGTTTCAGGATGACCGCGTTGCCCAGGGCAAGTGCCGGCGCGACGGAGCGGATAGACAGGATCTGCGGGAAGTTGAACGGGGCGATTACCCCGACGACGCCGACCGGGACCCGCTCGGCGAACGAAAGCCGCGGTTGCTCGCTGGGCAGCAGCTCTCCGTACGGACGCGACGGGAGCGTGGCGGCCTCATAGACCTCCTGGGTCGCCACGTGCGTCTCGAATGCCATCGCCGCCGGGATCTTCCCGCTTTCCCGGATGCCCCACCATTCGATGTCCGCCGCCTGGCGCACCCACAGGTCGGCCGCCCGCCGCAGGATCGCCGAGCGCTCGGTGTGCGGCGTCGCCGCCCACCGGGGCTGCGCGGCGGCGGCGATCCGGGCGGCGCGGCCCACGTCGGCCGGGGTGGCCACGCCAACCCGGCCGATCTCGGCGCCGGTTGCGGGCTCGATCACCGCGGCGTCGCCGCCGCTGCCCTTGACCCAGCCGGCCAGGAATATCCGGCTCCGCCAGGCTGATTCGTCCATGAGAGCCATGGTTAACTCCTCGGTTGACATCGCGATTTGTACTGGGCAAGGACAGGTGGCGCCGGCCTACTCCATCCGCAGGATCGGCTTGACGATCTCGCCGGAGTAGGACTTGTCCAGGGCCGTCTGGATGTCGGCGAAGTCGAAGTACTCCACGAGGCGGTCGAAGGGAAAACGGCCCTGCGAGTACAGCTGCATGAGGCTGGTCATCAGCTCCCGGCTCCGGCCGCTGCCGCCCAGCACGCCGATGATCCGCTTGCCCCACAGGGTGGAGATGTGGTCGAGGCTGAACTCCGCGCCGGCCGGGGCACCCCCGATCAGGATGCAGGTGCCGAGCATCCCGACCGAGTCCGCCGCCTGCCGTACGACGCTGATCACCCCGGTGCATTCCAGGGCGTAGTCGGCCGGCCCGTGGCAGATCGCGGTGACCGCCTGGGTGACATCGCCGTCGGCGGCGTTGACGATGTCGGTCGCGCCCAGCTCAAGGGCCAGGCTCAGGCGGGAGGGATGCCGGTCCACGGCGATGATGCGGGTGGCCGGCGAGTTGCGGGCGGCCATGATGGCGGCCAGGCCGACGGTGCCCGCCCCGAAGACCACGATGCTGGCCCCCGGCCCGGGGCGGGCGGTATTGAACACGGCGCCCGCACCAGTGGAAATGCCGCACGCGAGCGGCCCCATCAGTTCCAGCGGCAGCCCGTCAGGCACGGGGACGAGGGAGCGGGCGGAGGTTAGCGAGTAGGTCGCGAACGACGACTGCCCGAAGAAGTGGCTGGACACGGGGGTGCCGTCCAGGCGCCGGAGTGCCGGGGGGCCGTCCAGGCGCCGGCCGCCGGCTACTGCCTCGCCCAGGCGCGCGCAGTAGCGCGGCTCGCCGGCCAGGCAGTTGCGGCACTCACCGCAGGACGGCCAGCCGATGACGACCGGATCTCCCAGGCGGAAGCCGTCTACCCCGGGGCCGACGGCGGCCACCCGGCCCGCCCCCTCGTGGCCCAGCACTCCGGGGAGCGGAAACGGCAGGTCGCCGTGGCGGGCGAGCCCGTCGGTATGACAGATGCCGGTCGCGACCAGCCGGACGAGTACCTCCCCCGGGCCGGGCTCGTCTATTTCCAGCGATGCGATCTCGAAAGGTCCATCGACCGTCTCGACGACCGCCGCGGTGATCTCCACTCTCAGGTGCCCCCTCGGGCTGCTCAGGCAGTTAGGCGGCCGGGAATCCGCGGCCGGATGGGCCGGGTTCGCCGGATTGGTGTTGACCGTAAGGCCTGTCGCCGACAACCGGCAACCGATGGTTTCAACTATTGAACCGTTAGCGGAAATCGCCGCCCCGGATCAGGTACCGGGCCGGTAGCCGAGGCGGGCCGACACCTCGCCGGCCCCGCGGCGCAGCGGGCTGGCCAGCCGGCTCACCACCGAATCAATCGGGGCATTCCAGACCGTGAGGTGCTCGGCGACGTTGACCGCCGCGACCACCCGGCCGGTCCGGTCCCGCACGGGCGCCGCGAGCGACCGGAAGCCCGGGAACGTCTCCTCGTCGTCCGTCGCGATTCCGGTGTTGCGCACCGCCGCGAGCACGGTGATCAGCTGTTCCCGGGCCGTGATGGTCTTCGGGCCCCGCCGGGCGAAGTCCGTGCAGTCCAAGAGGGCCCGCAGCGCGGGCGGCTCGCAGTCGGCGAGCAGTACCTTGCCCATCGACGTGCAGTACGCGGGCAGCCGGCTGCCTACGCTCAAGTTCTGCGCCAGGGCGTAACCGCTGGTGCGGCTGCTCCGGCGCCGGTCCACGTACACGATGTCGGGGCCGTCGAGGACCGCCATGCTCACGGTGCAGCCCGTTTCGTGGGCCATCGCCTGCAGGTACGGGGCGGCGACATGGGTGATCTCCATCGAGTTGACCCCGGCGAAGCCCACCTCGATGATCTTTCGCCGCAGGGAGTACTTCTTCGTGTCGGGGTCCTGCTCGACGAAGCCGAGCTTGGCCAGGGTGGCGACATAGCGGTAGGCCGTGCTCTTGTTGAGGCTCACCGCGCGGGCTAGCTCCGCGATGCCCAGCACCGGGCGCGTCTCGCTGAACGCAGACAAGATCATCAGGCCCCGTTCGAGGGACTGGGAGAAGCCGGGCGGCCCCGCTACTGCCTCTTCTTCTTCTGCGACGGGCGGGACAGCAGAGAAGGCAGGGCCGTCCGGGGAGGCCTGGCCGTCACCGTCGGCATCGGATACGCGCTTAATAACCATACTGCATCTTATTCCTATTGGTTTCATTTAGTGAAACGACACGTTGACTGTTCGCACGCCTGCCACGTACGTTCCTCGCCAGAACGACACGCTTACCCGTAAAAGCGTCATTCCAGCCGAGGGCCCGGTTCGCACCGTGCCGGATGCTCAACTGAGAGGCTCGAATTGTGACAGAAAACGGCGTATCCCGGCGCAGCCTGCTCCGCGCGGCCGGCGCTGGCGCGGCCGTCTTGGGCGGCGGCAGCCTCCTCGAAGCCTGCGGCTCGGGCCTCAAGGGCTCGTCCGCGTCCGCCGGGTCGGGCACGAAGGACATCACGATCGCCTTCATCCACCCGCTGACCGGCCCCCTCGCCGAGTTCGGCACCGCTGACAACTGGATCGTCAAGCAAATCCAGGCGACCTCGCAGTTCAAGAACGGTGTCAAGGTCGGCGGCAAGACCTACAAGGTCAACATCGTCTCCTACGACACCCAGTCCGACGCGACCATCGCCAGTCAGCAGGCCAACAAGGCGATCCTTTCCGGTGGCGCCGACCTGATCGTCACCTCGTCCACCCCGGAGACCGCCAACCCGGTCTCGACCGCGGCGGAAAAGCTCGGCTGCCCGACGGTCTGCGGCAACGTGCCGTGGCAGTCCTGGTACGCCAACCTGGGCGGCAACCCCACCCCCGGCAAGACGACGTTCAAGCCCAAGTACGTCACGATGTACTTCCTGGGCGTGAACGACCTGGCCGACTGCTACATCGCGATGTGGAAGCGGATCAAGGAGAAGTACGGCACCAGCGACGTCGTCGGCTGCATGTTCCCGAACGACTCCGACGGCAACGCCTTCCGCGCGGCGTTCCCGCTCTTCACCGGCCCGGCCGGCTACAAGCTCATCGACCCGCCCGCCTACACCGACGGGCTGACGAACTTCTCCTCGATGATCAGCACCTTCAAGTCGAACAACTGCGATTTCTTCACCAACGTGCCGCTCCCGCCCGACTTCAACACGATGTGGAAGCAGGCGGCGCAGCTCGGCTACAAGCCGAAGCTGGCGACGGTGGCCAAGGTACTGCTGTTCCCCACCGACGTGACCGCGCTCGGCAGCCTGGTCAACAACGTCGCCACCGACGCGTGGTGGCACCCGGGGATGCCGTGGAAGTCGTCCCTCACCGGGCAGACCTGCGCGCAGATCGCGGACGCCTTCCAGACCGACACCGGCCTGCAGTATTACCAGTCCCTGAGCAACTACAGCCTCTTCGAGGTCGCCTACGCCGCGCTCACGTCGGTCAGCGACCCGCACGACCGGAACGAAGTCGCTGACGCCCTGTTCAAGGTAAACATCCAGGGCCTGGCCGGAAAACTGGACTGGACCTCGTCCAAGAACCCGGCCCCCGGCGTGGTGGACACCCCCTGCCTCGGCGTGCAGTGGAAGCCGAGCTCGAAGTGGGGCTGGTCGCAGTACGTGGTCGACAACACGCTCATGCCGGAGGTCCCCCTCACCGGCGACCTTGAGCCGACGAACGCGTAGTCCGATGGCACCCTCACTGCTTGAGCTCGACCACGTGACGAAGCGGTTCGGCCGGGTCGTCATCGCGGAAGACCTGTCGCTCGCGGTCGGCGCGGGGGAGACGGTCGGGATCGTGGGGCCGAACGGGGCGGGCAAGACCAGCCTGTTCGGCCTCATCTCGGGCGACCTGACCCCCGGCGCCGGCCAGGTCAGCTTTGCCGGGCGGACCGTCACCCGGCTCGATTCCGCCGCCCGGTGCCGTCTCGGCATCGGGCGGACCTACCAGGTCCCCCGGCCGTTCACCAACATGACCGTGTTCGAGAACGTGCTCGTCGCCGCCCAGCAGGGCGGCGCCCTGCACCGCAAGGCCAGCTACGGGGCCGCCGCGAACTCGCTCGAGCGGACCGGAATGACCGCCGACGCCAATACCCCGGCGGGCCGGCTCGGCCTGCTCGCCCGCAAGCGGCTGGAGATCGCCCGGGCGCTGGCCACCGGGCCGCAGCTGCTGCTGCTGGACGAGGTGGCCGGCGGCCTCACCGACCCCGAGGTCACCGTCCTGGTGGAGATCGTCCGCGGCATCAACGCGGAGGGCACCGCGGTGATCTGGATCGAGCACGTGGTCCGCGCCCTGACCTCCCTCGTCGCCCGGATGACCTGCCTGTACGGCGGAGAGTTCATCGGCGACGGCACCCCGGCGCAGGTCCTCGCCAACCCTCGGGTACGCGAGATCTACTTCGGCGCCGACCCCGACCTGGCGGCCGCCGTACCGCCCGAAGACAGGCGGCCCGCAGGGCCGGAAAAGGAAGATCACCATCATGAGTGAGCGGAACGGGCCCGGGCTTCGCCCCGAGGCGCCATTGCTCGAGATCCGCGGCCTCGTCGTGCACCACGGCCAGCTCAAGGCGCTGTCGGGCATCTCCCTGGCCGTGTACCCGGGCGAGGTGTACGCGATCATCGGGGCCAACGGCGCCGGAAAGTCGACGCTGCTCCGCACGATCGCCGGGCTGCACCGCCCGACGGAAGGCTCGGTCCGCTACGACGGCAAGGACGTCACCGGGCTGCGCCCGGAGACCCGCGCCACCGCGGGGATCGCCATGGTCCCCGAAGGCCGCCGGCTCTTCCCGTCCCTCACCTTGGAGGAGAACCTCCAGGTCGGAGCCATGTATGCCCGGAAGGGCCCGTGGACCATCGGCGGGATCTACGAGATGTTTCCCTGGATGCAGGACCGGCGCGGCCAGAAGACCGCGCAGATGTCGGGCGGCGAGCAGCAGTCGGTGGCCATCGGCCGGGCGCTGGTCGCCAACCCGCGGGTCCTGCTGCTCGATGAGCTCTCGCTCGGGCTGGCTCCGGTGATCGTGCAGCGGATCTACGCGATGCTGCCGCGGATCCTGGAGTCCGGGGTCACCGTGCTGCTGGTCGAGCAGGACGTCAGCCAGACCCTGCGGGTGGCCACGCACCTGCAGTGCCTGCTCGAGGGCCGCACCACCCTGCAAGGCACGCCGGCCGACGTCACCCGCGACCAGGTCGAGGCTGCCTACTTCGGAGTCACCGACGGGAGCGTCGCGTTATGGCCTGGGTTAACGACATCATCCAGGGCATCCTGACCGGCGGCCTGTACGCGCTCTTCGCCTGCGGGCTCTCGCTGCTGTTCGGCGTCATGGGCGTGGTCAACCTGGCGCACGGCGACCTGGCGGTAATCGGCGGCTACATCGCCCTCGCCGTCATCGCGGTCACCCACGTCCCGGTGCTGCTGTCCTTCATCATCGTGGTGCCGGTCATGGCCCTGATCGGCTACCTGATCCAGCGGACCCTGATCCAGGCCGCCCTCAACCGGAGCGTCCTTACTACCCTGCTCCTCACGTTCGGGCTGTCGGTGGTCATCGAAAACGGGCTGCTGCAGTTTGTCAACGCCGACAGCCACTCGATCGGCACCGGAAACGCGATCATCAGCGGCTCCTGGAAGGTCACCTCCTCGATCACCATCGGCTACCTCCCGCTGCTGATCCTCGGGGTGGCCGTGGTCATCCTGCTCGCCCTGCAGTACTTCCTGTCCCGGACGAAGTACGGCCGGGCGATCCGCGCGGTGGCCGACGACCGGGAGGCCGCCCAGATGTCCGGCGTCAACTACCGGCACGTGTTCGGCATCGCGGCGGCGATCGCGTTCGGCACGCTGGGGCTGGCCGGCATCGCCCAGGGCATGTACTCCCAGTTCGCGCCGACCACCGGCACCACCACGATCTTGCTGTTCGCGTTTGCGGTGGTGGTCATCGGCGGCCTCGGCTCACTGTGGGGGACCCTGCTCGGCGGCATCGTGCTGGGTGTCGCGAACCAGATCGGCGGCCAGATCAATCCCGCCTACGACCCGCTGGCCGGGTTTGTCATCTTCCTCGTCGTGCTGGTTCTCCGGCCGCAGGGGCTTACCGCGCGGAGGGCATCGGCATGAGCCTGGCCACAGACATCACCGCCCGTTCGGGAGAAAATACCCGGGTAACCCGGTCCCGGAGAAACGTCGCCTGGTCTGGAGTCGCCGCGCTGGTCATCGTGGTGGTGCTCGCGCTGTTCCCCTACTTCGTCGTCACCGGCACCACCAACCTCATGGTGCAGGGCTTCATCGTGCTCACCCTGGCCAGCATGTGGAACTTGCTGGCCGGGTACGCGGGGCTGGTCTCGGTCGGGCAGCAGGCGTTCGTGGGGCTCGGCGCGTACTTCGTGCTGCTGCTGAACATCCACAACCTGTCGATGTTCACCGCGCTGCCGGTCGCGGCGATCGGCAGCGGCGTCGCCGCGCTGCCGCTGTGGTGGCTGGTCTCCCGGCTGCGCAGCGGGTACTTCGCGATCGGGACCTGGGTGCTGGCGACGACCGTCTTCCTGTTCGTCCAGCAGTTCCCCGCGCTCGGCGGCGGCACCGGCATGGCGCTGCCGAACGTGCCGAGCGGGAACACGACGGTGCTGGAAGCCGACACCTACTGGGCCGGGCTCGCCGTCACGGTCGCCGCCCTCGTCGTCACCTACCTGCTGCTGCGCGGGCGGACCGGCCTCGAGCTCACCGCCATCCGCGACGACGAACGGGCCGCGCGCAGCTCCGGCGTCCGGGTCGGCCGGGCCCGGCTGGTCGTGTTTATCGTCGCCGCCGTTTTCTGCGGCGCGGCGGGCGGGCTCGACGCGATCAGCCAGCTCAACATCCAGCCGAGCGCGGTGTTCAGCGTGCAGTGGACGGCCGAGATGGCGTTCGCGGTCGTGATCGGCGGCATCGGCACGATCGAGGGGCCGATTCTCGGCACGGTCATCTACATGGTGCTGCAGCAGACCCTCGCCGCCTACAACGCGTGGTACCTGATCATCCTCGGCCTGGTGGCGATCGTCATCGTGCTGTTTGCCCGGCGCGGCCTGTGGGGCCTGGTGGACGACCGGTTCCAACTGCGGCTCTTTCCCGTGAGCTACTACTTCTGGGGGCCCGGCGACCGGCCCGGGCGGCGGCGTCCCGCGGGGCAAGATGCCTCCTGAGCGCGAGCGCAAACCGACGGGCGTCCCCGCCTCGGCTACCATCTGGGTGCTAGGCACAAAGTCCCCGTTACGGTAAAGGAGACTAGACCGCGTGCCCCCATCTGGCCTGTCGAGGGCGAACCCGAACCCCGTTGCCCTTCCAGCCCGGCATTTCATCGGCGGCAAGTGGTGCGACTCGGTCAGCGGCCGCCAGTACGACAACCACAACCCGTGGACCGGCGCTGTCCTGTGCGCGGTTGCCGCCGGAGAATCGGCGGACGCCCAGCTGGCGATCACCTCGGCGCATTCCGCCTTCGACGAGTGGGCCCGGGCGCGACCCCGGATGCGGCAGACGATCTTCCTGCGCGCGGCCGATGCCCTCGAACGGCGCCGGGAGGAGATAGCGCACCTGCTGGCCGCCGAGACGGGCTGCGGGAGGAGCTACTCCCACATCCAGATCGACTACTGCCTGTCCCTCCTCAGCCAGGCGGCCGGGCTAGCCTACGCGCCCGCCGGGCAGGTTCTCCCGAGTGACGTCGACGGAACCAGCGCGGTGGCCCTGCGGCGCCCGGTCGGCGTGGTCGGTGCCATCGCGCCCTGGAACGCGTCCCTGATCCTGTCCGGGCGCGCCGTTATCGCGCCGATGGCCCTCGGCAACCCGGTGGTGCTGAAACCGTCCGAAGAATCACCGCTGACCGGCGGAACCATCTGGGCCGAAATCTTCGACGAGGCCGGGCTGCCGCCCGGCGTGCTCAACGTTGTCACTCACGCCCCCGGTGAGGCAGGCGTCATCGCCGGGGAACTGATCGCCGACCCGCGCGTCCGCCGCGTCAACTTCACCGGCTCGACGGCAACCGGCCGCCGGCTCGCGGAAGCCGCGGCGCGGCACCTCAAGCGAGTTGTCCTGCAGCTCAGCGGCCAGAATCCGCTGATCGTACTGGCGGACGCCGACCTTGACTACGCCGTCCGCGCCGCCGTCTACGGCTCATTCGTCCATCAGGGGCAGATCTGCATGTGCGTGCGCCGCATCCTGGTCGAACGCCCGGTAGCCGATGACTTCGCGAAGGCGCTCGCCGCCCGGGTGGCGGAACTGCCCTGCGGTGATCCCAGTGACCCGCGGACTATCGTGGGGCCGCTGATCAGCAAATGGTCGCTATCCCTGATCACGCGACGCGTCACCGAGGCTGTCGACCTGGGAGCCCGGATCCTGGCGGGCGGAATACCGGAGCCGCCCTGCTACCCGGCCACGGTCCTGACCGACGTTCCCCCGGAGGCGGAGATCGCGTTCGAGGAGACTTTCGGCCCGGTCGTCATCCTGGAGGTCGTCGAGAACGCAGACGAGGCGGTCGCCCGCGCTAATTCGTCCCGGTACGGGCTGACGGCCGGAGTGATTACCGGTGATCCCTACCGCGGCCAGGAGATCGCCCGGCGGCTCGAATCGGGAATCGTGCACGTCAACGACCAGACGGTCAACGACGAACCGCACATGCCCTTTGGCGGCGTCAAAGACAGCGGATGGGGCCGCTTCGGCATCGGGTTCTCCACCGAGGAGTTCACTGAGCTGCAGTGGGTCACCGCCCGCAGCGAGCCCCGCTCGTTTCCCTTCTGACCCTCCCGCCCGCTTGGCCCTAGCCACTGGCCCAGCCGGTGTAGCCCTCGGCGAGGTAGGTGGAGCCGGCCGCCGAGCTCGCCACCGATTCGAGCTCCCCGAGCTGCCGCCGCAGGTCGAAGTCGGTTTCCCCGGGCCGGGTGTGCAGCATGGTGGTCATCCAGTAGGAGAAGTGCTGGGCCTTCCAGACCCGGGCGAGCGCCCGGGGGCCGTACTCGTCCAGGGCCCCGGGTTCCCGGCCGCGCACCGCGCGCCGCAGTACTTCCGCGAGTACCCGCACGTCAGCCAGGGCCAGGTTGAGTCCTTTGGCCCCGGTGGGCGGCACCGTGTGCGCGGCGTCCCCGGCCAGCAGGAGCCTGCCGTAGCGCATGGGCTCGGCCACGAAGCTGCGGAAGCGCAGGACCGCCCGCTCGGTGATCGGCCCTTCGGTGAGCGTAAAGCCGTCGGGCCCGGTCACCCGGGCCTGCAGTTCGGCCCAGATCTGGTCATCGGACCAGGCGCCGGTGTCCTCGGCCGGGTCGCACTGGAAGTACATCCGCTGCAGCGTCTCGGTGCGCTGGCTGATCAGCGCGAAGCCCCGCGGCGAGTGGGTATAGACAAGTTCGGGAACGCTTTTGGGTGCCTGGGCCAGGATGCCGAACCAGGCGAACGGGTACTCGCGGAAGTAGTGCGTCCGCCGCGCCTGCGGGATCTCGAAGCGGCAGACCGAACGCGACCCGTCGGCGCCGACGAGGTAGTCGCAGCGCACTTCGTGCTGGCCGCCGTCGGCGGCGGTGAAGGCGATGACGGGACGGTCGCCGGTGACGTCGGCGACCCGGGTGTCGCGGATGCCGAACCGGACGTCACCGCCGTCCCGGGCGCGTGCGTCGGCCAGGTCGGTGAAGACCGCGGTCTGCGGGTACAGCCAGGCTGACTCGCCGACCAGCTGCTTGAAGTCAATCCGGTGGCTCTCGCCGCGGAACCTCAGGCTGATCCCTTCGTGCGCGATGCCCTCGCGGTGCAGCCGGCCGCCGACGCCCGCGTCGGTGAGCAGGGCGACGCTGCCGGCCTCGAGGATGCCCGCGCGCACCGTGTTCTCAATGTCAGCCCGCGTCCGGTTGTCGACGACGACGGAGTCGATCCCGTCGATCGAGAGCAGGTGCGACAGCAGCAGCCCGGCCGGACCGCCGCCCACGATGCCGACGGTCGTGTTCGTGACGGTCGCAGTCATCGGCGGGCACCGTTCGGCGCGCCGTAGCCGAGATGCCCGGAGAGGGCGGGAGAAATGTTCATGCCCGCAACCTAGAAGCCGCCCGGCAGCCAGGTCGACCTTATACTTCCACTGAGTGGAAGGACAGGCCGATGGCCGGTAACACGTCCCAGCCCGGTGCCACCGTGGTGTCGCGGACGGTGGCCCTGCTGGCCGCGTTTGACGCGAGTCATCCCCGGCTGACGCTGACCGCGCTGGCCGACCGCGCCGGCCTTCCGCTGCCCACGGCCCACCGGCTCGTCGGCGAGCTGGCCCGGCTGGGCGTCCTGGCCCGCACGCCATCGGGTCATTACGTGGTGGGCCGCCGCCTCTGGCAGATCGGGCTGCTGGCGCCGGTGCAGACGGACCTGCGCGAGACGGCCGCGCCGTTCCTCCAGGATCTGTACGCGACCACCCTGGCCACCGTGCACCTCGCCGTCCGGGACGGGACCGGGGTCCTGTACCTGGACCGGCTGTCCGGGCAGCGGTCGGTCCCGGTGCTGAGCCGGACAGGCGCCCGCCTGGCGCTGCACGCGACCGGCGTGGGCAAGGTACTGCTGGCTTACGCCCCGCCGGACGTCCAGCAGAAGATCCTGTCCTCGCTCAAGCGCATAACCCCCTACACGGTGACCTCCCCGGCCCAGCTCCGGGCCCAGCTTGACCGGGTTCTGGCCGACGGGTACGCGACGACCGCGGAGGAAATGACGCTGGGCGCCTGCTCGGTCGCGGTGCCGGTACAGCGAGGCAGCGACGTGATCGCCGCTCTGGGCACCGTGGTACCCAGCCTCAGGCGGGACAAGGGGCGCTTGGTGTCCGCGCTGCAAGTCGCGGCCCACGGCATCGGCCGCAGCGCGCACAACAGCCAGGAACCCGGCCAAGTCAGGCAGTGAGGCTTTGACCGGGCCCCGGGCAGGTTTGGAACCGCCCGTAGACTTGGCGCCATGGAGGACCCCTTCGCCGTCAAGGAATTGCGGTTCCGCCAGCCGGCCCGGGTGATGCCCGGCCGGGCTCGCTACGACATCTACGACGCCGGCAAGAAGCTGCTCGCCGTGGTCGCGGAGACCGAGCCGCGGACGAGGCTGCAGACCATGGCCGACCTGGTCCCGCGGACGCGGATGCTCAGCGTACGGTCCGCGTCCGGCGAGCCGCTGCTCACCATGGTGAAGCGGGACAGCGACTGGATGGCCGACCTCACCGACCCGGACGGCCAGCCGGTCGGGCAGATCCAGATCGGCGAGACGCGGCGCCACTACACCCTGCTCGACGAGACCGGCCAGGTCGCCGGGCAGGCGGTCGGCGACCTGGCGGTCCGGCAGTTCACCATCACCGGGCCGGAAGGCGAGCGTTACGCGCAGCTCCGCAAGACCTGGGCCGGGCTCGGCAAGGAACTGCTCACCTCGTCCGACCACTACACGGTGACGTTCACCGGGCCGATGCCGCCGCATACCCGGATGCTGGTCACCATGGTGCCGGTGATCGTCGACATGACCCGGCACGGGCCCTACTGACCGGGGCTACGGGGTCGAGGTCGGCGGGGCCGCCGCCGCCGTGGGCGAGGACAGCGTCGGGGCCGAAGTCGGGGTCGGCAACGTGGTCGGGGTCGGCAACGTAGTGGGGGTCGCTGACGTCGTCGCGGTCGGGGTCGGACTGGATGTCGGGGTGGCGGACCGGGAGGCTGTCGGGGTCGGGGTCCAGCTCGCGGTCGCGGTCGGAGACGAGGTGTAGCCGCCCGCC
>DASWUW010000833.1:0-3661 GCA_036406335.1 Trebonia sp. | reverse complement strand
GGGAAGGCGGGCCCGGTGGCCAGGATCACCGCGGTGCGGGCGGTGACCGCGCCGAGGACCAGGCCGGCCAGCACGAGCTGCCCGGGGAGGGCGGCCAGCGCGGTGACCTGGAGCAGCACGGCCAGCACGAGGGCGGCGACGCCGAGCGGCCCGGTGTCGCCCTGGCGCATGATGGTCAGTGCCTCGTCCCGGGGGCGCCGGGACGCGAGGCCGTCGGCGGTGTCCGCCAGGCCGTCGAGGTGCAGGCCGCCGGTGAGCACCCCGAGCACGGCGACCGCCAGCACCGCGCCGAGGAGCCGACGCAAGGGCATGCCGTCACCGGTGCCGGCGGCGAGCAGCACGGCCGCCGCGGGCAGCGAGAGCAGCAGGCCCACCGCGGGGAGCCAGCGCACCGCCCGGCTCGCCAGGGCCTCGTCTACCGCGCCGGTCACCGGGACCGGGATGACGGTGAACATGCTGACCGCGAGCCGCGCCGGCCCCGTCACCGCAGCCGCCGCGGCAGCCCGGCGGTGCAGAACCAGACCTCGTCGCTCTCCGCAGCGACCTGGGCGTTCAGCCGGCCGAGGGCATCCCGGTACAGGCGCCCGGAGGCGGTCGCGGGGACGACCCCGCAGCCGACCTCGTTGCTGACCGCCACCACGGGCCGGGAGGTGGCCCGCCAGGCTCCGAGCAGGCCTTTGACCCGGCCGGTCACCGCGGAACCGGACTCACCCGCGGGTCCCGCGTCCCAGGCACCGCAGTCGTCCATCACCCGCGCCAGCCACAGCGAGAGGCAGTCGACCAGGACCGGGGCCGGGTCGGCGGACTGAAGTACCCGCTCCAGGTCGACGGTCTCGGTGGTGCGCCACCGCGGCGGCCGCCGCCGCCGGTGCTCGGCCACCCGCGCGGCCCATTCCGGGTCCTGCTCGCCCGGCGGCATCCCGGTGGCGACGTACTCGACGTCGCCGCGGTCACCCAGGAACCCCTCCGCGGTACTCGACTTGCCCGAGCGGGCGCCGCCGAGCACCAGCACCCGGCGGCCAGCCGCCGGCCCGGGATCCGCCGTCCCCGGCCCGGCGTCCGCGCCGACGCACCACAGGTGCCGCCAGGCGGCGTCGGACGCGACCGCGGCATTCACCGCGGGTACCTCATGGCAGGCGAGCACCAGCCAGGCACCGTCCAGGTCGCCCGGCTGGTAGGCGCCCCGCCGGGTCATGATCAGGCCGTCGGCCGCCAGCCCGGCCAGCGGGTCGCCCAGCTGATCGGCGACGACCAGCACCCGGGCGCCCGCGGCCCGCAGCCCGGCCACCTGGTCCGCCGCCTCGGGGCCGCCGCCGACGACGACCGCCAGCCGGCCGTCTAGACGGATATCCAGCGCGTAGGGCACGCCGCTACTCCTTAGCGCCCGACACGCCGGCGCTGTCGAAGGTGGCGACGTCGCGCAGCACGCGGGCCGCCGCCTGGACCACCGGCAGCGCCAGCACGGCCCCGGACCCCTCGCCCAGCCGCAGGTCGAGCTCGAGTACCGGCCGCAGGCCGAGCGCGGCCAGGGCCCGGGTAGCGCCGGGCTCGGTGGAGCGGTGGCCGGCCAGCATGTAGTGCACCGCGTCGGGGCAGAAGGCGGCCGCGGCCAGTGCCGCGGCGCAGGCGATCACCCCGTCGAGGATGACCGGGACGCGCAGCGCGGCCGCCCCGAGCAGGTAGCCGGCCAGCGCCGCGTGCTCCAGGCCGCCGACCGCGGCGAGCACGCCGAGCGGGTCACCGGGGTCGGGCCGGTGCCGTTCCAGGGCGCGGCGGACCACGTCTGCCTTGCGGGCCAGGGTCTGGTCGTCGATGCCGGTGCCGCGGCCGGTCACCTCGGCCGGGTCGGCGCCGGTGAAGACGGCGATCAGGGCGGCCGAGGCGGTCGTGTTGGCGATCCCCATATCCCCCGTGAGCAGGCAGCGGTTACCCGCGGTGACCAGGTCCCGGGCAGTCTCGATACCGGTCTCGACCGCCTGCCGGGCCTCGGCGGCGGTCATCGCCGGAGCCTGGGTCATGTCGGCGGTGCCCCGGCGGACCTTGCGCGCCAGCAGCCCGGGCGCGTCGGGCAGGTCGGCCGCGACGCCCACGTCGACTACGCAGACGTCGGCGCCGGCCTGGGCCGCGATCACGTTGACGACAGCGGTGGAGGCGAGGAAGTTCGCCACCATCTGCGCGGTGACCTCCTGCGGCCAGGGGGTGACCCCCTGCGCGTGCACACCGTGGTCCCCGGCGAATACCGCGACCGCGGCCGGCTCGGGCAGCGGCGCCGGGCACTGTCCGGCGATCCCGGCGAGCCGCACGGACAGGTCTTCCAGGAACCCGAGCGAACCGGGCGGCTTGGTGAGCTGGTCCTGCCGCTCCCGGGCGGCCGCCGCGGCCGCGCCGTCCGGCGGGCGGACAGCGGCCACCGTGTCGGCCAGCGGGCTGGCGGGCTCCGCACCGGGCAGCCCGCGGCGTCCCCACCGGCCCTCGTGCACCGCCCAGGCCAGCGGCCGCTGCTGAGCCCAGCCCGACAGCACCAGTTCCGGGGCGGGCGGGAACTCGGTGACGTAGCCGACGCACAGGTAGGCCACCACCCGGACGCCCGGGGGCAGCCCGAGTTCGGCGGCCAGCTCGCGGGAGTCGAAGAAGCTCACCCAGCCGACGCCGAGCCCCTCGGCCCGGGCCGCCAGCCACAGGTTCTGCGCCGCGCACACCGCCGAGTACTCCGCTACCTGCGGCTGCGCGTGCCGCCCGAGCACGTGCCGCCCGCCGCGGGAGAAGTCGCAGGTGACGACGATGTTGAGCGGAGCCTCCATGATCGCTTCGACCTTCAGCCGGCCAAATGCGGTCGCGCGGGCCGACGGCAGGCTGGCCGCGAACGTGTCCCGCTGCGCCTGGGCCAGGCGGCGGATCCGGAGGCGGGTCTCCGGATCGCGCAGGATGACGAAGTCCCAGGGCTGGCTGAGTCCGACGCTCGGCGCCTGGTGCGCGGCGGCCAGCACCCGGGTCAGCGTGTCATCGTCGACCGGGTCGGGCCGAAAACCGTTCCTGATGTCCCGGCGGGCGCCGGCCAGCCGGTAGAAAGCATCGATGTCCGGCTGGCTGAGAGCGTGCTCGTCGTGCGTCATGACCTGCCCGCTTCCTCCGGGGTGACCACGCCCCGGTACTGAAGGGAAGGACGGCCGGAGTCTCTGGCTGGCGAGGATCGCTCCCCGGTGACAGTGGCGGGACCGCACCGGATTCACACCGGTTTCCTCCACTGCCGTCCGTAACTGTCCGAGTAGAACATGGGCACCCGAGAGCGTCAACCGGCCGCCCCCGCACAGCACCGAGCCGCCCAGGAACATCACGATGCAGTAGTGGTCGGTACGCGAATAAGGTAAGTGACTCACCTACGGACGGTCTAAAGCCATCACCAGCAGAGCAAAATTACATCCGCTCACTTTTGTCAGTGCGGATCAAAAGACGGCCGTTCCCCGGGCGCCAGCCGGGAAGCGGCCACCACCTCGGCTCTGGGCGGGCCTGCGGGGCACCCGGCGAGAGTGACATAAGACGGTAAGTAAATATTTACTTAAAAATTGACAGTCATGGATATCCGGTGAGACGGTAGAAGACAACGAGCTCCTCACCCCGGGCCGGCTGACCGCGCATATCAGGACGAACCCTCGAAACAGGA
>DASWUW010000832.1:0-2624 GCA_036406335.1 Trebonia sp. | reverse complement strand
CGGCCGCGGACGCGGGAGCCTCGGCGCGGGCGGGGGCGGCGGCGGCCGCGCTCGCGGCGGCGCGCAGCAGCGGGCAGGCAGCGGAGGTCGCGGCGGACCGGACGCCGTTCTCGCAGACGCTCGCGAACCCGGACGGGTCGTTCACCACGACGACGTCGGTGCTGCCGCGGTGGGCGCCGGACGGGGCGTCGTGGGCGGCCGCGGACGCGACCCTGGTCAAGCAGGGCGACGGCTCGTACGCGCCGAAGGCCGCGCTCGGCGGCCTGAGCCTGTCCGGCGGCGGCACGGGCGTGCTGGCGACGACCACCTCGGGCAGCCGGTCGCTGTCGGTGACCTGGCCGTCGGCGCTGCCGGCGCCCGCGGTCTCGGGGGCGCAGGCGACGTACGCGAACGTGTTCCCGGGGGTGGACCTGGTGGTCACGGCCGGGCTGGCCGGCGGGTTCTCCGAGACCCTGGTGATCAGGGACAAGGCCGCGGCGGCGGACCCGCAGCTGGCCAGCCTGAGCCTGGGCTTGTCGGCGAGTTCGGGGCTGACGGCGCACGCCGGGAGCGACGGGTCGCTGACGGAAGAGACGTCTTCGGGGCAGCCGGCGTTTTTCTCCCCGGCGCCGGCCGCCTGGGACTCGCGGGGCACCGGGGCGGGCACCGCCGGGCCGGGCCTCGCCGGAGCGGGCGCGGTGCTGGCGCCGGCCGGCTACTCGGCCGGGTCGGTCAGGCTGGGCGTGCCCGCCTCGCTGCTGGCCGAGCCCGCGGCTGACTTCCCGCTGTACGTCGACCCGTCCTACAGCGAGACGCCCTGGTTCGAGAACTACGGCGAGCTCCAGTCGGCCTTCCCGAACAACTCCGAGCTGAACTTCACCTACGACGGCAACGTGGGAGTGGGCTGGGACGGCGGCAGCGCCGACCGGGGCGAGTACGTCTTCGGGCTGCCCGCGCAGGCTGACTCCGCGCCGGTGACCGTCACCTCGGCCACCATGACCGCGAACGCGGCGGTCACCTTCACCTCCGCGTCGACGTCGCACACCGTCAACGCCTACTCCACGTCGCAGTACACCTCTTCCTCAACCTGGAACAGCCCGCCGGCGGTGCTGGCCGGGCCGAGCGCGCAGACCTTCACCACCGCCAGCACAACCCCGAACCAGAACGTGTCCTGGAACGTGGCCAGCTGGGTGCAGAGCGCCTACACCAGCAGCGCGGGCGTGCTGTCGGTGCAGCTGAACAACTCGAGCGAGACCAGCGAGCCCCAGTACGTCGAGTTCGCGCCGAACGCCATGCTGACCTACACCTACACCCAGCCCGCCCCGGCCGTCCCGGCCGGCACGGGCCCGGTTCCCGGGGCGACGTTCCTGAGCTTCCCAGTCTCGGACAAGGTGCACCTGAGGGTCAACGCCGGCTCCGGCGACGCGCTGCTGACCACCGCGGACCTGACCCTGCCGGAGGCGTCCGGCGGCCTGACCCTGGGGGCGGACTACAACAGCCTGCTGACCGGCACGGCCGTGACCGGCGCCGAGCTGAACGGCTGGCGGCAGCGCGAGGGCGTCGACGTGCGCCTGTACCTGGGCAGCGGCAGCACCGTCACCTTCCTGGGCGAGGACGGCATCTCCGGGGTGTTCACCCTGAGCGGCAGCACCTACGCCAGCCCCCCCGACGTCCACGCCACCCTGACCAGCCCCCCGGCCAGCGGGTGCAGCGGGTCAGCCTACGAGCTGACCTGGCACGCCAGCGGCGAGACGATGTGCTTCAACGGCGCCGGGCTGCTGACCAGGCAGGGTGACCGCAACGGCAACGCCACCGCCTACTCCTACGACGGCAACGGGCTGGAGACCCAGGTCGCCTACACCCCGGCCGGGGCAACGGCGGCGACGCAGACGGTGACCACGGCCGGGTCCTGGCCGACCCTGACCGGGCTGAGCGAGTCCGGCGGGGCAACCGGGACCAAGACCGTCACCTACGGGATCAGCCCCCAGGGCGACCTGACCTCCCTCCAGCAGGCCGACGGGACCGCGTTCACCCTCGGCTACGACACCTCCCACAACCTGACCTCGGTCAAGAACGGCGCCGGGGCCACCACCCAGCTGACCTACGACTCCAGCCACCGGGTCACCTCGGTGATCCAGCCCTACGGCAGCGGCAGCGCCACCGGCACCACCCGCTTCTCCTACGTCTCGGCAACCGAGACCCAGGTCGCCGCCCCGGACACGAACCAGTCGCAGGCGGTCTCGGCGGTGCCGAACACCACCTACACGCTCAACGCCCAGGACCTCGTTACCGCCACCACCGACCCGGGCGGGCACACCACCAGCACCGCCTACAACAGCGTCAGCAACGTGACCTCCTGGCAGGGCCAGCTCGGCGGGACCACCACGAGCACCTGGGGATCGAACAACGGCGAGTCGCTGACCAAGACCGTGTCCCCCACCGGGGCCTCGGTCTCGGCCGCCTACGCCAACACCGCCACCGGCGCCGACCCCACCGCCCAGTACCTGCCCAGCTCGTCCGGTGACGCCCAGGGCAACCAGAGCCTGTACACCTACGACGGGGCGGGGAACCTGTCCCAGTCGTCGGACGCGCTGCCGGCCACGGCCAAGGTGACCCCCAACAGCGACGGAACACCTTCCACCTCC
>DASWUW010000831.1:0-1857 GCA_036406335.1 Trebonia sp. | reverse complement strand
TCGGCTTCCTGGCCGGGGCTGGGCATCGCGCCGCGTACCCGGTGGTGCCAGAATGGCGGGCGTGGACTACCCGCACGCACCCGTACCCGCGTTCCTCTTCGACCTCGACGGGACGCTGATCGACAGCGTCTACCAGCACGTCATCGCCTGGCGGGCCGCGCTCAGCGCGATTGACATCGACCTGTCGGTCTGGCGGATCCACCGGCGGATCGGGATGAGCGGCGGCCTCTTCGTGTCGGCCCTGCTGCGGGAGACCGGGCGGACCCTGTCGGCCGAGGACATCACGCTGCTGCAGCAGGCGCACGCCGCGGAGTACCTCAAGCAGGCCGCCTCGGTGACCGCGCTGCCCGGCGCGCGGGAGCTGCTGGCCGCGCTGACCGGCGCGGGCGTGCGCTGGGGTATCGCGACCAGCGGGTACGCGGCCACCGCGCGGCCCGCCCTGGACCTGCTCGGGCTGCCCGAGGACACCCCGATGGTGACCCGTGACCTGGTCCGCCACGCCAAGCCGGACCCGGACCTGTTCCTGGCCGCGGCGGCGCTGCTGGGCGTGAACCCGCGGACCACGATGGTCGTCGGCGACAGCGTGTGGGACCTGCTTGCGGCCCGCCGCGCGGGGGCGCTCGGGATCGGGCTGCAGTCCGGCGGGTACGGCCGGGAGGAGCTGGAGCGGGCCGGCGCCTACCGGGTGTACGCCGACCCGGCCGAGATGCTCGCCCGGCTGGACGAGGCCGGCGTCCGGCTGAACGAAGGCGGGTAACTGACCCGGCGCTACTGGTAGGAGATCATCACCGGGGCCGGCGTCCGCGCCGTGGTCTGACCCGGCGTGAGCATCGGGTGATCCTTGACCAGGAAGTCCTTCCAGCCGAAGAAAACCCCGGGGGGAGCCGCCGCGGTGACCGCGTTCCAGGTCTGCTGCTTCACCGCCGGCGGGCCCTGCCCGTCCATGTGGATGACCACCGCCAGGTCGTCCCGGCTGGTGTCGAGGGCCTGCTCGCCGCGGATCATCGCCAGCTGGAACTGGTGCAGCACGAGCAGCTTCTGCGGCAGCCGGTAGCGGGCGGTCAGCGCCGCGAGCCAGCCGATCACGCGGTTGACCTCACTGGCGTCCACGTGCCCGATCTGCCGCAGCGGCCTCTGCCCCGGCTGCAGCTTCCACTCCGGGTCCAGTGCGAGCCCGACGCCGGGCAGCTCGAGCAGCGCCTGGTAGTGCTCGGCCTGGGCCAGCAGGCTGGCCCGGCCCGGCTGCAGGTCGAGCACCACGTACAGGCCGTCCGCGGTGGCCCGGCGTACCCAGGGCAGCAGCTCGGCCACCGGTGTCGCGAACGAGTAGCTGCCGTCGGGACCGGGTGACGCCTCCGCGACGGTGGCGATGATCTCGAACGCGGGCACGACCGGGAACCGGCTGAGCGGCTGGTACTGCGCGGCCAGGCGGCGCGCCCGGGTGATGCTGGCGGCCAGGTCCTGCTGCCCGAGCACGCCCAGTCCGGGGGTGCCCGGGTGCCCGTAGAGGGCCACCAGCCGGCGCCCGGGGAACAGCACCTGGCCGCCGCCGGGCAGCTGACGGCCGGTCTCCGCCACCGCGACCCGGCTCGCCAAGCGGGCGGCGGGCCCGAACTGCGCGCCCACCGCCACGACCGCCTCCGGGTGCAGCCGGGCCAGCTCGGCGATCGCCGCCGGGGCGGCCCGCGGGTCAGTGCCGGCCAGTCCGATCACGGCAGCGCCGGCCGCCCGGGCGGTCGCGCCCGCCGCGGTGCGCACGGCGGCGGAGGTACTGACGGGTCCCTTGCCGCCCGCCTCCGGGTGCAGCCGGGCCAGCTCGGCGATCGCCGCCGGGGCGGCCCGCGGGTCAGTGCCGGC
>DASWUW010000830.1:0-3556 GCA_036406335.1 Trebonia sp. | reverse complement strand
AGGGTCACGCAGGCGCGGGCATCGCCGATGGCCAGCTCCGCGTGGCCGCGCAGCAGCAGTACCGTGCGGCCCCACCAGCTGTCGGGGGCGCCGCCGGCAAACAGGGCGGTCGCCCGCCGCGCCGCGGACAGCGCGGCGCCCCCCTCACCCCGCGGCGAGACCCACACCAGGATCGGGGCCTTGATCCCCAGCACGATGCCGAGCAGGTGGTCACTGCCCACCAGGAGCGCGGCGTCTTCGGCGTCCTCGGCCCGCTCGAGCGCCTCATTCATCCGGCCAGTGAACATGCTCACCAGGCACTGCCCGAGCTGAACCATCGGCAGCCCGTGGCTCTGGCCGGTGCGCCGGATGATGGCGCGGCCGCGGGCAAGATGCCGCTCGGCGTCGGCGAAGCGCTCCAGCAGGGTCTCGGCCCATCCCAGCATCGAGAGCGCCTCACGCTCGTCGACGAGTGCGGCATCCGGCAACCCGTCCACCAGGCGGGCGGCCTCCGAGGCGCCCTGCCGGGCCAGATCGGCCCGGCCGGTGCAGATTTCCCCGAAGGCGCCGTACGCCAGCGCCGTGGCCTCACCCAGCATGTCACCGGTCCCGCGGGCTGCGTCTAGGGCCCAGCTGATATTCGTCCGCGCCGCGGCGTACTCGTTGGCCAGCAGCGCGGTCAGGCCTAGTTCGAGGCACAGGCTCACCCGCTGCGCAAAGGCGGCCTGGTCATCCCCGAGCCGGTCGATCTCCTGGCGCAGCAGCGCCATGGCCTCCGCATAGCGGCCGAGCCGCTGCTCCACGTGCGCACACAGCACGACGGCGGACGAGCGGTCGATCGCGGCCTTGGCCGGTGCGTCATGCAGGATCTTGTGCAGTAGGTCGCGGCTGTCGCTGAATCGCCCGCCCAGGCACAGCGCCCGCGCGAGAAGGTAGCCGGTCTCAAAGCGGCGCGCGGCGAAGTCCGCTGTCTCCGGCATCAGCCCGAGCTCCACGCCGAACCAGTGGGCGGCGCTGAGCGGGGAGGTGCTCATCGACTCGTGGCCCGCTTGTTCAAGCACCGCGGCGTGCTGCGCGGTCCACTCGGCCGCCCCGTGCTCGATGTGGTGGGCACAGGACACGGCGGGCGAGCCGAGCGCGGTCAGGCGGGCCAGCGACCTGCGGTGCGCACCCATCCGCCATACCGGGTCGGTGCGGTTGTACACCACGCTGCGCACCAGCGGGTGCCGGAAGGCGAGCGCTGGCCCGTTTGCGCCGGAGCGGATCAGGTCCCGCTCAACGAGCCGGTGCAGCGAGGAGAAGACGGCCCTCTCCTCAAGCTCGCAGACCCCGGCTAGCAGGTCGGCCGAGAACGGGTCGCCGATGACGGCGGCGGCCGAGGCGACGGTCAGATCCTGGGCGGACAGGGAGGCAATCTCGCCCAGGATGAGGGATTCGAGGCGGCTGGAGATGTCCCTGCCGCGCCACACCGGGCCCCCTTCGCCTCGGCCCGCCGCCATCGTCCGGCGGCCGAGGGTGAGCAGGTAGAGCGGGTTGCCCTGGCTCTCCTGGTAGAGCTCTTCCAGCGTCCGCGAACCCGGGCGGCGGGAGATCAGGGCAGCGGCCTCCGTGCGCGAGAGCGGGCCGAGTTCGATGCGCGTGATCGACCCGTGGTCGTTGTCCCGGGCGAGCTCGTAGCGCAGCTGGGCTGGGGCCTGCCGGGCCCGGTGCGAGACCACGAGGAGCAGTGGCACCGTGATCGGGTGGCGGCTCAGGAAACTGATGAAGTCGATCGAGCCGGGGTCAGCCCAGTGCACGTCGTCGAACATCACGACCAGGGGCTTGTCCGCGAGGGCGACCAGGAGCTGGCGCAGCGCCTGAAAAAGCTGGAAGCGGTCGAAGTCCACGTCACGGCCCGGTTGCGGACCAAATTGGGCCGCATCCCACGGCCCGGCGAACAAGTGCGTCAGCATGTCCGCCGTCCCCGGCGTGACCAGCTGGCCCAGACCTACGCTGCCGACCCGCTCGTGCAGCGCCTCGATGAGCACCTGGAAAGGCATGCGCTGCTCGAACTCGCCGGCCCGGCCGGACAGCACATCGATGCCCCGGTCGACCGCCAACTCCCGCACGGCGGCCAACAGGTGCGTCTTGCCGATACCGGGCTCGCCAACAATCTGCAGGAAGCTGCCGGCCCCGCCTGCCAGCCGGTCGAACAGGCCCGATATGGTGCGCAGCTCTACCGCGCGACCGACGGTTCCGGCGCCGTCAGCCGGCACCGGATTCGCCGCGCTATACCGCCGATCGGGCATGACCGAACAACTCCCGTTTATCCAGACATGCGCAGCGCTGCGGCGGTAGTCGAAGTTCACTAGGCAATGGACATATGTCCAGTCGCGGCACGCAGAAACGCGCAAATCATACCTTCTTGGCCGCCCGGATCAGCTTGACGCGCTGAGCAGCCCGGCGCGGGCGAGCCTCGACGCCGCCTGGAAACGGCTGACCGCACCGGCGGCGCTGATCAGCTCAGCGATGTGGCGGCGGCAGGTGCGCAGCGAGACGCCAAGAGCCCGCGCGATCACCTCGTCCTTGGCCCCGGCCTCAAGCAGGCCTAGGATTTCCAGCTTCACCGGGTCGCCTGCCACCTCCTCGAAGCGCTCCGCGCCCGCCGGCGGCAGTGCCCGGTCCCACAGCAAGTCCACCAGGGCCCGCACAAGCGTGTTGACGGCGGTGCCTGACACCTGTTCGGCGGACAGGGCGCCGCCGGCGTCTGGCACTACGGCGATCGCGTCCGCCCGGGTAGCGATCACCAGATCACCGTGAGTCCCGCGCGGCGCGGGGCCGAGCCGTGCGACCCGCAGCGAGTCGGCGAGCATGCCGCGATGCGCGCCCGCCAGCGCGTGGGCGGAGCGGGTGTCTGGAGTGCAGATGAGCATCCTTACCGGTTCGGCCCGGGCGAGCAGCGGGCCACCGACCGGGTCCTCGGCCCCGGGCAGCGTCGTGGACGGCTCGCGACCGGCGGCGCGGATGCAGAGCCAGGTCACGGTTCCAGCGTCGGCGGGGAGCGCGGAAAGCGCCGCGCGGACCTGTCCGGTTCCGACCGCGCGCGCGGCCTGGCCGGGGGGCAACCCGGCCGTGCTGCGGTCAGCCACCGCGGCGAGCAGGCCGGACAGCGCCTCGACCTCCGTGGACGTGCGCACCAGGGCGTGCTGCCAACCGCGGGCCTGGCCCGCCAGGTCGAGTAGCTGCGCGGCCAAGGCGTCCGCGTGGCCGGGAGACAACCAGCTGCCGTCATCGCGCGGGCGGAGCGCCGGGCCGGGTTCCCGGGCTGACGGACGGCCCGGGACGACACCGGGCTCGACACCGGGTCCGGTGCCGGGCTTGTGCGCGAGGGGGGGAGGACCGGCCGGCGACGCGCTCATGCATTCTCCTCAGCGTGCGAGCCGGCGCGGGGTGAGAGTTGCCGGCCCTGAAGCAAGTGTCAGCCTGGCCGGGGGCCGGGACATCCGTGGGACCACGCAGAGCGTCACGGACATTTCGCTCCCCGGTTACCACTTACGCGGCCCGTGGCCGCGGTGTCGTCCCGGTGCGGTACGTAGGT
>DASWUW010000829.1:0-2655 GCA_036406335.1 Trebonia sp. | reverse complement strand
CGATCCGGATCGACTCCTCCGAGTACTTCCTCGGCGTCCGGCTGAACATGTTCGTCGCGATCTCGCTGACCGTGATCGGCGTGGTGTGGTTCGTGCTGGCCCAGCTGCGCCCGGAACAGCCCGCTGCCGTGCTCCCGCCGGGAGCACCCGAGGCGGCGGGCGCCGCTGAGGCGACCCCGGACGAGGCTACCGAGGCGGCCGTGACGTCCCCCGCCGAGGCGGACCAGGCGGCCGAGGCGGAGCAGACGGACGAGGCCACGGGCACCACGCCCCGTTCGGGCGACTGAACGCGGGGTTGCCCGGGCCGTTCCGCTCGGGCCGGGCTCAGCCGGCGGCTATCGCGGCGACCGTCGCCCCGGTCACCCGGATCAGGTCGGCCGGCCCGATCTCGATCTCCAGCCCACGGCGGCCGGCGCTGCAGAACAAGGTGACCAGGCTGAGCGCGGAGGAGTCGATGACCACCGGCAGCCGCTTGCGCTGGCCCACCGGGGAGATACCGCCTGCCACGTAGCCGGTCGCGCGCTCGGCCGCGGTGACCTCGGCCATCACCGCCCGCTGGCCGCCCGCGGCGGCGGCCAGTGCCTTCAGGTCGAGCTGCCGGTGCACCGGGACGACGCCGACCGCGAGCGCACCGCTCCCGGCGCCGCCGCCGTCGACCATCGCCACCAGCTGGCCCGGAAAACAATTAGCTCCCCGCCGCGACGGCTGCGCATAGTGGGATCGTGCGCGTCACGTTTCCGCGGCTGGCGGATCATCAGCGGGGGTACGCCGTCGTCGAACGGGACGACGGGGTGGTCTACCGGCTGGACGGCTTCACCACCATGGGGACCGGGCTGCCGCACGACATCCGGCACCTGATCGTGGAGCGCGAGCTCCGGGTCAGCGACGGGATCTGGGGCACGATCGCGGCCGGCACCGTCTACACCAGCATGCAGCACCTGCGGGGGCGCCGGCCGCCGAACTCCGCGGACCGGTCGGCGCAGCTCAAGCAGGCGCTGCGGAGCCGGGTGGGGCGGGCGGAGCTGCTGGCCAACCTGGTGGAAGCGGTCGCGCTGCTCGACGACCCGTCCCTGGACGAGGTCGCCCGGCTCGCCCGGCGGAAACTATCCGTGGTGCCCCTGTCCGAGCCGGGTGCGGACCCGGCCGCCGTGATCGCCCTCCCGCCGCCCGCGGCCCTGCTCTCCGCGGCGCGCACGCTGCAGGTGGAGGCGGCGCGCTGGGCCCGGCTGAGGGCGGGCGGGGAACTCGTGTACGAGTGGCAGCTCGCCGCCCCCGGGCACCGGGCCCTGCGCGCGGTGCCCCGGCCGCGGGACGGCCGCGACACCCGCAGGCCGCACCGCCGCCGCTGACCGGTAACGTGTCCGCTTATGGCGGATGTGCTCCAGCAGGACCGGGAAATGATGGTGCTTGCCCTGCAGCAGGCGCGGACCAGCCTCGACGCGGGCGGCGTGCCGGTCGGCGCGGTCCTCGCCGCGGGCGGCGGCGTGATCGCCGCCGGGCACAACGAGCGGGTGCAGCACGGGGACCCGGTGGCGCACGGCGAGATCTCCGCGCTGCGGAACGCGGGCCGCCGGGCCTCCTACGCGGACACCACCCTGTACACCACGCTGTCCCCGTGCCCGATGTGCACCGGCGCGATCCTGCTCTTCCAGATCCCGCGGGTGGTGGTGGGCGAAGCCCAGACTTATCCCGGCGACCTGGACTTCCTGCGGTCCCGGGGCGTCGCGATCACGCTGCTGGACGATCCCGGCTGCGTCGCGGCGATGGCGGAGTTCCAGACCCGGTACCCGGCGGTCTGGAGCGAGGACATCGGCGGGCGCTAGCCCGGCCGGCTCGGGTTACCGTCCGCCGGGCAGCTACACTCGCAGCTTGTGAGCAGCGAAGTTCCGGCCGAAATCGGCGAGCGGTTCCCAGATGTGGCGGCCCTGACAGCGGCGCTCGACCAGACCGGTTACCTGGCCGGGGGCCAGCTGGCGGCGGCCCTGTTCCTCGCGGTGCGGATGGGACAGCCGATCCTGCTGGAGGGCGAGCCCGGCGTGGGCAAGACCCAGGCGGCCAAGTCCCTGGCGGACGCGCTCGGCACCCTGCTGGTCCGGTTGCAGTGCTACGAGGGCATCTCCGCCGCCGAGGCGCTGTACGAGTGGAACTACCCCAAGCAGCTGCTGGCGATCCGCCTGGCCGAGGCGACGCGGGAGACCCTGCGGGAAACCGACCTGTTCCAGCCCGACTTCCTGCTCGCCCGGCCCCTGCTGACCGCGCTCGACCACCCCGGCCCGCGGCCCGCGGTGCTGCTGATCGACGAGGTGGACCGGGCCGACGACGAGTTCGAGGCCTTCCTCTTCGAGCTGCTCGCGGAATCGTCGGTGACGATCCCCGAGATCGGCACCCGGCACGCCGTGGTGCCGCCCGTGGTCGTCCTGACCTCCAACCGGACCCGTGACCTGCACGACGCCCTCAAGCGGCGCTGCCTGTACCACTGGATCGGGTTCCCCGACGCGGCGCGGGTGGCCGCGATCATCCGGCGGCGCGTTCCGGCCGCGAGCGAGGCGCTCGCGGGCGAGGTCGCCGTCGCGGTAGCGCGGCTGCGCGCGCTCGACCTGACCAAGTCGCCCGGGATCTCCGAGGCGATCACCTGGGCCGGGGCGCTGGCCGTGT
>DASWUW010000828.1:0-2326 GCA_036406335.1 Trebonia sp. | reverse complement strand
GGTGAGCGCGAGCGCGATGACGGTGCCGGTACGGTCCTTGCCCGCGGCGCAGTGCACGATCACCGCCCCGGGCGCGGTGGCGATGGTGCGCAGCGCGCCGGTCACCTCTTCGGGGCGGTTTTCCAGGTAGCCGAGGTAGTGCCCGCACATCGGGTCGTCCGGGTACCGGTCGCGGTCGGCGGCGGCCGACTCGGTGATCAGCGCGGCCTTGACCGTGTCGGCCACGTCCAGGAACTCCCGCAGCACCGGGTGGTGCACGTGCCGCACGCCGGGCACCGAGTCAAGCGGTGCCGGGCCCTCGATCGTCACCTCGTTGGTGGAGCGCAGGTCGATCACCGTGGTCAGCCCGAACTCGCCGGTGAGCCGGGCGACGTCCGCGGGCGACAGCTCCTGGAGGTTCTCCGAACGCAGCAGCCGGCGGGGGACGGTGGTGCCGCCGTCGCTGGTAGGCAGGCCGCCCAGGTCGCGGACGTTGACCGCGCCGTCTAGCTCAATCCAGGAAGTCACGCCGTCATTGTCCCATTTCGCCGGCGATCCCAACCGCCCGGCGCCCGCGAAGTCCCGGTGAACAGTCCGGGACGCCGCCCGCTGCGGCCGGGCGGCCGCCGTCAGCGGTCGGCGGCCAGCCATTCGATCAGCGGCGGGCGGACCGACGCGCAGCGCGGGTACCCCTTGGCGTCGGTAAGCCCGAGGCGGCCGACCAGCACGCCCCGCCCGGCCGCCTCGCGCAGCACCGGCGCCGGGACCGCCTCGAGCCAGAGCTTGGCCCGCCGGAACATCTCGAACGTGCCCGGGCTGCCCACCTCACCCCAGCTGAGATAGATGAACCGGCCGCCGGGCGGCCCCTGGACGTACGGTCCCCTGACGTCGGCCGTCCCGTCGGGGGCGGGCGTCACGGTCGCGTCCAGCGTCCAGGTCACCGCGGGGGCGTCGCCGGGGACGACGCCGAGCAGCTCAGCGGGCTTGCCCCGGCGCTGGACGCCGACATGGATGCCGGCGTACCCGTCCGGGCGGCCTGCCTCCGGGCCGCACGCGCGTCCCGGCAGGTCGGTTCCCTCGATCCTGATCAGCACCCGGCCAGTATGCCCGCGACCGGGCCGGAACCGCGCGGCGGCATACGCTAACGCCGGGCGGTGGCCGCCGCCCGGCAGGAGGGGTCGTCATGCCGCCAGCGCGCCGATTCGCCGACGCGGGCCGGCTGGCGGGCGGGACTCCTGCGGCCTTGACCTTTTCGAGCCCGCCGCGCGCCGGATGGAGTCGGTCGGGGCCCGCCCGCCGCGCCTGTTCTTCACCGACCGGAGCAGGCGGCTGTACCCGGGGGAGATCGCCGTGGCCGAGGAGGTCGCCGGCGGGACGCTGCCGGAACTGCTGGACAACGATCCGGAGGCGGGAAAGGCGACGCTGGGCAGCTCGGCGAGACGGTCCGGGCGATGCGCGGGTACCGGGCGCCCGGGTTCGGGAAAGTGGCATTCGTCGACAGTGGCGGGGTGTCGAAGGACGGCACCTGCGAGGCCGGTCGGCCCGCACGGCGAACCGGTTCTCATCGACATTGAAGGGGCTGATGTACTTCGATGTCGAAGTCGACCACTGCTGGATGCGGATGCGGTTCGAGGCGCATTACCCGCCGTTGCGTATTCCCGGCCTCGACCCCGTGCGGATGAAGTACTACCGGCACACGATGCACCTGGACCTGGTCGGCGGACCGATGCGCATCGCCGACGGGGACTTCCCGGACCGGAGGTGGATGCTCGACCTGGCCGACCGTCATCTCCAGCGGGCGCTGGCCTGCGAGACCTGATCCGGGATCTTGACTAAGAGGCAGGAACATCGTCTGGTACGTAGTGGCGGCTGTCGTTTGCCGGGTCCAGCCAAACCCGCATGATCACGCCGCTGGCCGGATCGCGGAACCGCTCATCCGTTGGCACCCAGCCCGGCTCGGGCTTGCGTGCCTGGGCGTGCCGCCCGCGGTGACGCGCCCGGCGCCCGGCCCCCGCCGTACCGGGGACGCCGGCGTGCCCGGCGGCGGCTAGCCCGGGGACAGCCGCCTCAGGGGCAGGCGACAGCGCGGCTGGCGGAGCGGACAAGTGCGGCGCCTGCGCGAGAATACCGCTCTCCAGCTCGCGCAAGGCCGGCCCGGGGTCGACGCCGAGATCAGCCGCCAGCCGCGCCCTTGCCCGGCGCAGCGCCGACAGCGCGTCGCCCTGGCGCCCGGACTGGTACAGCGCCAGCGCGAGCAGCCGCCACGCTTCTTCCCGCAGCGGATGCTCGGCGGTCAGCCGGTCCAGCCCGGCGACGGCCTGCGCGGCCCGGCCCAGCCGCAGCGCCG
>DASWUW010000827.1:0-6589 GCA_036406335.1 Trebonia sp. | reverse complement strand
GCCGCTGGAGACCGGGGCGGTGACGACCGACGGCTGGCGGGTGGCCGGCCTGTTCGACACCCCCTACCGGGACGGCGGCGTCGTGGTCTCGCACCGGGTGATCAAAACCGCCGGGGTGTCGGCCTGCGCCCACGTCCGGCTGGAGCTGCCGGGTACCACTATCGGGCTGCTGCTCGCCTGCCAGCCGGAAGACGAGGTCACCACCCGGGTGTTCAAGCTGATCACCCGCAGCGACATCGGCGGCGACGCCGGGCGGCTGGCCGCGTTCATCGCCGAGGAAGACCAGATCCTGGCCGAGGACCTGGCCATCCTCGAGCGCTACCCGTCCAACTTGCTGCCCCTCGACCCGCGGGTAGAGGTGAACACGCGGGCCGACCGGCTGAGCGTCGCCTGGCGGCGGCTGATGGCCGCCGCCGCGGACTCGGTTAGTCGAACGCCGGAGCGCGGTTCCGGGACCGCTTGAGCTCGAAGAACCCGTCCGCCTGGGACACCAGCACCAGGCCGTCCCACAGGTCCCCGGCTTTGTCGCCCTTCGGCGCGGGGGTGATGACCGGCCCGAACAGCGCCTTGCCGCGGATCCGGATCACCGGCGTCCCGACATCGGTGCCGATCTCGTCGAACGCCTCATGGTGCGACTTCTTGATGACGTCGTCGAACTCGTCGCTCTCGGCCGCGTCGATCAGCCAGGCGGGCAGGCCGGTCTCCTGCAGGGCCTCGGGGATCACCGTGGGGTCCTCGCGCCGCGCCTGGTTGTGCAGCCGGGTGCCGATCGCCGTGTACAGCGGGCCGAGGATGCTAGGTCCGGCGTCGGCGGCGGCCGCGGCGCAGACCCGCACCGGCCCCCAGGCCTTGGCCATCCGCTCCAGGTACTCCTCGTCGAGTCCCTTGCCTTCGTGCTGGATCAGGTTCAGGTAGGCCAGGGACATGATCCGCCAGTCGACCCGGACCGGCCGGATCTGCTCCACCTCGACCATCCAGCGCGAGGTGATCCACGCCCACGGGCACAGCGGGTCGAAGTAGAACTGCATGTCCTCGCGGTCCTGCGCGTCCGCCATGATGTTTCCATCCATCTAGGTAGGAAATTTGCTTCCTCCCGAACCTACGCCGGGACCTGGTCACGGCGCCACCCGGGCAGCCTTTCCCCGGCGCCCTTTCCCGGGCCGCCTCCGGGAGCGCGGCAGACTGGCGAGCACGGCCGGAGTGCTCCCCGGTAGCCGCGGGCGCACAGCGCGCGGTAGACCTGAACCGCGGTCTCGCACGGCTCGCGCGTCACCTCGCCCCAGTCGTAGCGGAGGGTCGCACTGCCTCCGGCGGCGGCCTGGTTGTCGCGCCGCCGGTCGGAGCTGTGGTTCTCGTCCGGGTGGTACCGCTTGCCGTCCAGTTCGATGACCAGGCGGCCGTACTCCTCGTAGTACCGGTCGCGGTAGCCGCGGCTGCCGTCCCGCTTGGTAAACCGGACCTGCCGGGCGGCCCGCGGCAGGCCGTGCGCCCGCTCCACGTCCCGGTCGTAGCGGAACTCGAGCACGGAATGCGCCCCGCCCGCGGCGAACGTGATCGCCTCGTCCAGCTGGTGACGCCAGCGGACCCTGGGGCGCGCGGCGACCGCCTGCCGTAGTGCCCACTCGCTCGTGAGGCGCCGGGAGAAGGCGGCGGTCACCCAGCCGACGGCGTCGTCCAAGTTGACGGCCGTGTTCACCAGGTCGATCACCGTATCTTCGGCCATCGTGGGCGGCGGAATTCCCCGGGCAAAGCGCCATTGGGGACGGATACGGCGCGTGCGGTGAATCACCATTCCCTTAGGCGGGACGACACGCCGGGCGCTTGAAATGGTGACGTGCACCAGCGCTGAGCACTGGCCCGCGAGGCCAAGCAATTCGGCGGCGGTCTCGTGACTGAGAATGGCCCCTTCTCCCGCAACAGCAGAGCTGCCCACAACCGGGCGGGCCGGCCCACCGGCCCGGTGAAGGTGGCGTAGACCCCCGGCTGGACCCGTTGCCAGGCTCCCCTTCGGAATGCCCACCGGATCTGATCCGGTGAGGTGCCTGATGCCAGCGCCTGCTGCCGGGATACCACGCCTCCCTGGAGAAGGGCTAGTTGCGACAGCCGGTCCGGCATGCCATTTTGCTGGTGCGCCACGCACCGACTATCTCATCGACGGCCGACAAAGGCGGTGCATCGTTATTGTGGGATTACCACAATGAGGGGGAAATGAATGCGCCGCATGGTTCAGGGCGGGCAAACGGGGCGAGGTAGAAGATCAGGAACGCGGCGAGGGCATGGTCCGACGGGGAGCACAGGTCGAACGCGCTCCGCCGCGAGCAGCTCATTGCAGCCTTCCCAGGACTGCGGGGTTGGTCGGCAGAGGCCTGATGTGGTGACCACGATCACTACGGACCCGGTGGCGCTCGTGAGAAACTGAGCGGGTGCGGACGTACGGGGCTCGGTTCGACGTGAACTGCTCGATTCTTTTCGCCGAACTGCCGTTGACGGAGCGGGCCCGGGCCGCGCGGGACGCCGGGTTCTCCGGGGTCGAGTTCTGGTGGCCGTGGGACGCGATGGTGCCGCCGGACGACGAGGCCGACGCGTTCGTGCGGTCGGTCGCCGACGCCGGGGTGGAACTGGTCGCGCTGAACTTTCACACCGGGGACATGGCGGCCGGGGACCGGGGAATCGTGTCGCACCCGGCGCGGACGGCGGAGTTCCGCGAGAATGCGGCCGCGGCGGCGGAGATCGCGGGACGGACCGGGTGCAGGCGGCTGAACGCGCCGTACGGGCTGCGGGTACCCGGGGTGGACGCGGCCGAGCAGGACGCGGTGGCGGCCGAGAACCTGGCCTTCGCGGCGCGGGCAGCGGCTAAGGTCGGGGCGTCGGTGCTCGTCGAGGCGATCAACTCGGTGGATATTCCCGGGTTTCCGGTCGACAGCAGCGGCAGGGCCCTGACGGTGATCGAGCAGGTGGGCGTGGCCAACGTGGGGTTCCTGGCCGACGTGTACCACCTGGCGAAGATGGGGGAAGACGTGGCAGACGTGCTGAGCCGGCACCAGAAAGCGATCCTGCACGTGCAGGTCGCCGATCTACCGGGCCGGGGAGCGCCGGGGACCGGGGCGCTGGACTTCGAGCCGGTTTTCCGGCAGCTCGCGGAGCAGGGCTACGACGGCTGGGTCGGGCTGGAGTACCGGCCGGCCGGTCCGGCCGGTTCCGCGTCGAGCTTTGGGTGGCTATGAGCACGCTGCTGATCCGGTCCCGGCGGATGGTGCTGCCAGCCGGGGTACGGGAGGCAGCCGTCTTCGTTCGGGACGGGCGGATCGAAGCAGTCGGGGACTACCGGCTGCGGACGGACGCCGACCGCGCCGTCGACCTGGGGGACCTGCCGCTGCTGCCGGGGCTGGTCGACTCGCACGTGCACGTCAACGAGCCGGGGCGGACCGAGTGGGAGGGGTTCGCCACCGCCACCCGGGCGGCGCTGGCCGGGGGCGTCACCACGATCTGCGACATGCCGCTGAACTCGTCGCCGGTCACCACCACCCTCGAGGCGCTGCGGATCAAGCTCAAGGCGGCGGCCGGGCAGTGCGCCGTCGACGTGGCGTTCTGGGGCGGGGCGGTGCCCGGCAACGCCGGCTCGATCGGGCCGCTGCTCGACGCGGGCGTGATCGGCTTCAAGTGCTTCCTCATCGACTCCGGCATCCCCGAGTTCCCGCCGCTGTCCCGGGAGGAGCTCCGGGCCGCGATGTCCGTCCTGGCCGCTTCCGGCGCGCCGATGATCGTGCACGCCGAGGACCCTACTCAGGTGACCGAGCCGGCTAGCGCGTCCTACGACGCGTTCGTCGCGTCGCGGCCGCCGGTGGCGGAGCGGCGGGCCATCGAGACGGTGATCTCCGCGGCCGCCTTCTCCGGGGCCCGCGCGCATATCGTGCACCTGGCCGCCGGGGAGTGCGCCGCGCTGATCTCTTCGGCCAAGGCCGCCGGGATCAAACTGTCGGCCGAGACCTGCCCGCACTACCTGTTCTTCGCGGCCGAGGAGGTACCGCCCGGGCATACCGAGTTCAAGTGCTGCCCGCCGGTCCGGTACGCGGTCAACCGGGAGGCGCTGTGGCGGGCCCTGGGCGACGGCGCCATCGACGCGATCGTGTCCGACCACTCGCCCTGCACGCCCGCCCTGAAGGGCCTGACCCAGCCGGGGCAGGCGGACGGCGACTTCCGCACCGCGTGGGGCGGGATCTCCTCGCTGCAGATCGGGCTGCCGGCCGTGTGGTCGGTGGCCCGGCGGCGCGGGTTCAGCCTGTCCGACGTGGTGCGGTGGATGGCGGAGTTCCCCGCGTCGCTGGCGGGGCTGGCGACCAAGGGGCGGATCGCCGTCGGCGGCGACGCCGACTTCATCGCGTTCGACCCGGACGCGTCCTGGGTGGTGCGGGGCAGCGAGCTGCTGCACAAGCACCCGGTGACGCCGTACGACGGGCGGACGGTGACCGGCCGCGTCGCGCGCGTGTGGCTGGGCGGCACCGAGGTGACACCGGACGACCCGCCCCGGGGACGGCTGCTGGCCCGGGGAGGCGGTCCGCTTGGCGCCTGACGACCGGACGGCGGGTTACCTGCCCAGGGCGTCGCCCGACCCCGAGGCGGACCCGGACCCGCTGGCCCTTCCCGACCTCGCGTCGCGGGCACTGCGCGGGTCAGTCGTAGCGGCGTCGGATGAGTTCTTCGCGGAAAAGGAGAATCTCATCAACCCGGGGGCGGCGGTCTTCTCCCCCGCCACGTTCGGGCACAAGGGCCAGGTCTACGACGGCTGGGAGACCCGGCGGCGGCGCGGGCCGGACGGCGGGCTGCCCGGCGCCGACGAGCACGACTGGGTGATCGTGCGGCTGGGCGCGCCCGCCGTGGTGCACGCGGTGGTGGTCGACACCGCTTACTTCACCGGCAACTTCCCGCAGTCCTGCTCGGTGCAGGCGTGCTCCGTGGACGGGTACCCGCCGGCCGCCTCGCTCGCGGCGGGGCGCTGGACGGAGCTGGTGCCGCGGTCGGCCCTCAAGGGAGACACGCCGCACGTGTTCGAGGTAGCGCCGGGGCGCCGGTTCTCCCACGTGCGGCTGAAGATCTATCCCGACGGCGGGGTGGCCCGGCTGCGGGTACACGGCGAGGTGGTGCCTGACCCGGCGCTGCTCGAAGGGCTGACGTTCGACCTGGCGGCGCTGGAGAACGGCGGGGACGTCCGGGCCTGCAGCGACCGGTTCTACTCATCGCCGCGCAACGCGATCTCACCCGGGCTGTCCCGGGTGATGGGCGAGGGCTGGGAGACCCGGCGGCGGCGTTCGGCCGGGAACGAGTGGCTGGTGGTGGGGTTCGCGGCGCCGGCCGTGGTGTCGCTGGCCGAGATCGACACCTCCGGGTACATCGGGAACTCACCCGGCCAGGCGGAGCTGCGCGGGCACCGCGGCGGGAGCTGGGAGCAGGACTCGTCCTGGGCGCCGCTGCTGCCCCGGACCGCCCTGCTCCCGGACACGCCGCACCGGTTCCGGCTGCGGACGGCCGAGGCCTGCGACACGGCCCGGCTGGACGTGTTCCCGGACGGCGGGGTAGCCCGCGTGCGGCTGTACGGGTCGCTCACGCCCGACGGGCTGGAGCGGGTCCGGCGGCGCTGGGCGGAAACGGGGTCCTGATCACCGCCGCCACCTTGCTGGTATCGCCTTAGGCTGAACCGGTGACTGATGCGCGGACCGTGCTGCTGATCCACGGCGGACTCTGGGAGGACACCGGGGCCGACTGGTTCTGGCGGCGGACCGGGATTGCCGACGGCCTGCGCCAGCGCGGGCTCACCGTGCTCGCACCGGACCGGCTTCGCCGCGCGGCGAGCTGGCCGGCGGAGGCCAGGCACCTCGCGGCCGTCACCGCCGGGCCGGACGCCGCGGTGAAACCCCGCTCCGACGACGCCGGGCTGACCGGGCTGACCGGGCTGACCGTAGTCGCCGGGTCGTTCGGGTGCGCGGCGGCGGCCCGGCTGGTCCTGGATTTCCCCGGACTCGCGGGGCGGCTGCTGCTGGCCTGGCCCGCGTCGCCCGCGGATGCGGTCACCGTCAGGCGGGTGCGGGCCGCGCTCAGCGAGCAGGGGGCCAGCCCCGGAGTGCTCGACGCCCTGCTCGGCGGCGGAACGCTGCCGGGTACGGCCGATGCCGAGCTCACCCGGCTGACAATCCCGGTCGGCATCGTCCCGGCGGTGCCGCCGAACCCGCTGCACCCCCGCTCAGCGGTGGATGCCCTGCTGCGGCGGCTGCCGTCGGCAGCGGAGCTGCCCGGTTGCCCGGAAGCGCCCCAGCCGGAGTTCGCCGCCCGCCGGGAAGTGTTCCTCGACGCGGTTACCGCCTTTTCCGGGGACTAGCGGGCCCGCTCCCGCGCGGCGGGATCCGCGGGCCCGGAACGGCGTCGAGCAGGCAGACCGGATCGGCCGGCCAGCGCATCCCAGGGGTTACCGCGGGCTATCGACCAACGGCTGACGTCGGCGGAGCACCCCGTTTGAGCTGCGCCGATGAGTTTTCTCAAGGAGCAAATCGGGTGACAAACCCACGTAATTAAACATATCGGACAATGAAAAAACATC
>DASWUW010000826.1:0-2126 GCA_036406335.1 Trebonia sp. | reverse complement strand
CCTCGGCACGATCAGGCTCATCACCGTCCCGGTCAGCTACGAGCGCCTGGTCCAGCGGTCATTCGAGAAAGTCCGCCAGGCCGCCGGCGGCATGCCCGCGGTGCTGATCCGGCAGCTCGACGCGCTCTCCACGGTCATGGCGGTCGCCCCGCCCGGCCGGTCCCAGGTCCTCCTCGACCAGGCGGCCATGATCGCCCGGGTCAGCGAGCGCACCGTCCCCGAGCCCGCCGACCAGGCCGACATTACTGCCCGCCACCAGGCCCTGCTGGCCAGCGTGCCGGGCCGCCCCGTCCTGGTGCGGACAGACGCCCGGGCCGGCAGCGGCCCGGCCCGGCCGCTAGGGTGAGCGCGGCCAGGTGACGGAGAGCAGGAGGCGGGGGCGATGAGGCAGGGCGCGGGCCGGCTAGCACTGTCGGTCGGGGCGCTGGGGGTGGTATTCGGGGATATCGGAACAAGCCCGCTGTATACAGAGCAGACGGTGTTCAGCCCGTCTGACCCGCATCCGGTCCGGGTCTCGCCGGAGAACGTCTTCGGCCTGGTCTCGCTGATCGTGTGGTCGGTGGTGATCGTGGTTACCGTCACCTACGTGCTGCTGGTGATGCGGGCCGACAACGGCGGCGAGGGCGGCATCATGGCACTGATCACGCTGATCAGCCGCCGGGGGACGCCGGGCGGGCGGCGGGCGAAGATCACGCTGGCGGCACTCGGGATCTTCGGCGCCGCGCTGTTCTTCGGCGACAGCATGATCACCCCGGCGATCTCGGTGCTGTCCGCGATCGAGGGCGTCAAGGTCGCCGCCCCGTCGCTGTCTGATCTGGTAATCCCGGTCACGGCGGCCATCATCATCGGCCTGTTCCTGCTGCAGCGGCTCGGCACCGGGACGGTGGGCCGCCTGTTCGGCCCGGTCATGGGCCTGTGGTTCGCGGCGATCGGCGCGTCCGGCATCCGCGGCATTGCCGGCCACCCCGCGATCTTGAAGGCCCTGTCCCCCGGTTACGCGGCGGGGTTCCTGGCCGGCCACTTCGCGGTCGCGTTCTTCGCGCTGGCGGCCGTGGTGCTGGCCGTCACCGGTGCTGAGGCCCTGTACGCGGACATGGGCCACTTCGGGCGGAGTCCCATTACCCGGGTGTGGCTGCTGCTGGTCTTCCCCGCCTGCATCCTCAGTTACCTGGGACAGGGTGCGCTGATCCTCGCCGACCCGGCCACCGTCGCCAGCCCGTTCTTCCTGCTGCTGCCCGGTTGGGCGCGGCTGCCCATGGTCTTCCTGGCCGCCGCCGCCACCGTCATCGCTTCCCAGGCGGTCATCTCCGGCGCGTTCACGGTGACGCGGCAGGCCGCCCAGCTCGGTTACCTGCCGCGGCTGCGCATCGTGCACACCTCGCAGCAGCAGATCGGCCAGGTCTATGTCCCGTGGATCAACTGGGCGCTGCTGGTCGCGGTACTCGCGCTGGTGTTCACGTTCCGGAGCTCGGCGGCGCTGGCCTACGCCTTCGGCATGGCAGTGACCGGGACGATCACGATCACGACCCTGCTGTTCTTCTACGTGGTCCGCTACCAGTGGGGCAAGCCGCTGTGGCTGGCCGCAGCCGGGGCCGTCCCGCTGCTCGCGGTGGACCTGCTGTTCTTCGCGGCCAACCTCACCAAGCTGCCGCACGGCGCCTGGCTGCCGCTGATCATCGGCGTCGCGGTGTTCACCGTCATGGTCACCTGGCGCCGGGGCCGCGAGCTGGTCACCCGGCTGCGGGAGCAGGACGAAGGGCCGCTCCGCGCGTTCGTCGACGGACTGCACGCCCGGCGCCCGCCGCTGCCCCGGGTACCCGGCACCGCGGTCTTCCTCAACCGGGGCAGCAGCACCGCCCCGCTGGCCCTGCGTGCGAACGTCCAGCACAACCAGGTCCTGCACGACCAGGTGCTGATCCTCGCGGTCGAGACGGCCCCCGTGCCGCACGTGCCGCCCGCCGACCGGATCAAGGCCGACGCCCTCGGTTACTCCGATGACCGGATCGTCCACGTCACCGCCCGCTTCGGCTACATGGACAACCCCGACGTGCCCGCCCTGCTCCCGCTCATCCGCCAGGCGAACCTGGAAGTCCTGCCCGGCGACGGCGGGACCTCCTATTTCCTGT
>DASWUW010000825.1:0-5247 GCA_036406335.1 Trebonia sp. | reverse complement strand
GACCGCCTGGGTGGTGGCACGAAGCCGGTCTTCGATGGTCACTGGTCCTCCTTCAGGATCCGGGCCAGAGCGGCGAGGCCGCGGTGGGCGGCGGATTTAACGGTGCCCCGGCTGACCTTCATCGCCTGGGCTACCTCGTCTTCCGGCAGGGCCAGGCAGTACCGGAGGATGACCGCCTCGCGCTGCCGGCGCGGGAGACGCCGCAGGGCGGCGAGCACCTCGCGGTGCTCCTCGGCCAGCAAGACATACGCTTCGGCCGAGGCCGCGTCTGGTTCGAGGAGGGCCGCGGGGATCTTGCGGGACTGCTTGCGCAGCAGGTCGCGGCAGCCGTTCAGCACGCTCGAGCGGACGTAGGCGACCGCGCGGTCCGGGTCGGTGAGCTTGTCCCACCGCCGGTACAGGCCGAGGAAGGCGTCCTGGACGACGTCCTCGGCCGAGGACTGGTCACCGAGCGTCAGCATCGCGAGCCGGACCAGGCCGACCGCGTGTGCCTGGTAGAGCACTGTCACCTGGCCCTCGGCCCCAGAGGGCGGGGCGGGCGTCTCCTTTACTCGATCCACTTACCAGAGACGCAGCCCAGGCCCGAAAGTTTGCCTGGCCAGAGTAACGATCGTGACTGCGGCTGAACCCAGCCCGGAGGGCGGCGTCTCGAATTTGGTGGCGATTCGCAGGCGACACGGCCGCCCGGTCCTGAGACCATGGGGGCATGGCAGACGAAGGGCCGCCTAAGCGGCCAGCCCGCGAGAGGCAGGAGCTGCGGCTCGGCGCGGCCGCGCTGTGGCGGGCCGACCGGCCGCTGGCCGCGGGCTGGTGGGGACTGCTGACCGCCCGCGGGCTGCTGCCCGCCGCGTTCGCGGTCATCGCCGGCCTGCTGGTGACCGCGATCGGGCGCGGCTCGGGGCTGGCCGGGCCGCTGATCGCGGTGGCGGTGGTGTTCCTGCTCATGCAGGTGCTGGGGCCGCTGCACACGGCGCTGTCGGGCAACCTCGGGGACCGGACTGCGGCCTGGCTGTACGACGAGCTGACCTGGGCCTGCGTCGCCGTCCCGGGGATCGGGCACCTGGAGGACCCCGAGCTGGCGGCCGACCTGCAGGTGGCGCGGGACTTCGACCGGGGGATGACCGGGCCGCCGCTGTCGATCTCGATGGACTTCATCGCGGGCGGGCTGGTGAATATGGTCGCGGGCCTGGCCCAGGCGTGCGTGCTGTTCGCCTTTGCCTGGTGGGCGCCGCTGGTGCTGGCCGGCGGCTGGCTGGCCACCCACCGGCTGCTGCGGGAGAGCGCGATCTGGCGGGACCGCAACACCGACGAGGTGCGGCAGGCGCAGCGGGACGCCGACTACGCCTACCGGCTCGCGGTGGACCCGCCCGCGGCCAAGGAGCTGCGGATCTTCGGGCTGCCGGACTGGGTGCTAGACCGGTTCCTGGACAGCCGGCGCCGCCTGCACCGGCTGCAGTACGAGGCGACGCGGATGCGGGAGCGCTCGGTGCTGCTCAGCCTGGCCCTGGTGCTGGCGGCCAACGCGGCGGTGTTCTGGATGCTGGGCGCGGCGGCGCTGGACGGCCGGCTCTCCCTCGGCTCGCTGATCGCCTACGCCACCGCCGCCGCGGGCACCTCGATGATCGCGTTCGGCGGGCTGAACTGGGCCCTGGACGGCGCGGTGGCGCCGATCGCCGCGGTCGCCCGCCTCAAGGAGGCGATGGCCCGGGCCGGCACGATCACCCCGGGCACCCGCCCGGCCGGCGGGATGCCCGCCCGGCAGGTCCGGTTCCGCGACGTGACCTTCGCCTACCCGGCCCGGCCGGACCGGCCGGTGCTGCGCGGGCTCAGCCTGGACATCCCCGCGGGCAGCTCGCTCGCCATCGTCGGCCAGAACGGAGCGGGCAAGACCACCCTGGCCAAACTGCTCTGCCGCCTGTACGACCCGCAGGCCGGGGTGATCGAGGTGGACGGAACCGACCTGCGCGAGCTCGACCTGGAAGCCTGGCGGCGGCAGGTCACCGCGGTCTTCCAGGACTTCGTGCGGTTCGAGCTGACCCTGCGCGAGAACGTGGTCCCCGCGCAGGCCGCCGGCGGCACGCTCGGCGAGGCCGCGCTGGACGACACCACGCTCGGCGAAACCGCGCTGGACGACACCGCGCTGGACGACACCGTCAACGCGGCGCTGGCCGCGGCCGGGGCGGCGGGCCTGGCCGGGCTGGACACCGTGCTGGCCAAGGGGTACACCGGGGGCACTGACCTGTCCGGCGGCCAGTGGCAGCGGGTGGCCCTGGCCCGGGCGCTGGCCGCCGTGCGGCTCGGGGCGGGGCTCATCCTGCTGGACGAGCCGACCGCCCAGCTGGACGTCCGGGGCGAGGCGGAGATCTTCGAGCGCATCCTCGCCGCCACCCGCTCGTGCACCACGGTGCTGATCTCGCACCGGTTCAACACGGTCCGGCACGTGGACCGGATCGCGGTGGTGGACGGCGGCGCCGTGGTCGAGCTGGGCAGCCACGACGAGCTGCTGGCCCGGCGCGGCCGCTACTGGCGGATGTTCTCCCTGCAGGCGGAGCGGTTCGCGGCCGGCGCAGCCGAAGACGACGGCGAAGAGGTGGCTTACGATGTCCTCTCCTGAGCAGGCCGTGGAGCCGCTGCCGCCGGCGCTGCGGTCCATGTGGCGGCTGTGCCGGCTCGGCTTCCGCTACGAGCCGGCCCTGATGGGCATCGCCTTCGTCCTTTCCCTGGCCGCCGCGGTGCCCGACGCGCTGCTGGCCGTCTGGTTCAAGCTGCTGGGCGAGGGGCTGCTGGAGCACCAGCCCGGGCTGCTGCGGTTCGCGGTGATCGCGCTGGCCGTCTCCGCGACGGCGACCTGGCTGCTGAGCACGGTGTCGACCCGGATCCAGCGCCGCTTCCGGGACAAGGTCACCATCGCGCTGGAGGCGCACGTGGCCCGGCTGCAGGCCGGCATCGCCACCATCGCCCACCAGGAGCGCCCCGAGTACCTGGACCGGCTGGCGGTGCTGCGCGAGGAGACCTACACCCTCGACCACATGTACATGTCGGTCTTCTCCACCGTCGGCTGGCTGCTGCGGCTGGCCATCACGGTGGTGCTGCTCGGCACCGTCAACCCGGTCCTGGTGCTGCTGGTGCTGTTCGCGGTCCCGACGGTAGCGGCCACCTCCTGGCGGCCGGCCGTCGAGCGCAACGCCCAGGAGCGCGGGGCCCAGTCGGTCCGGCGCGCCGCCCACTTCTACGCGCTGTCCACCACCGCGTCGCCGGGCAAGGAACTGCGGGTGCTCGGCATCGGCCCGGCGCTGGCGGCCCGCCGCCGGGCCGCCTGGGAGGACTGGTACGGGCCGGTCGCGGCGGCCCGGTCCGGCTCCGCGCTCTGGTACGCGGGCGGCTGGGCGGTCTTCGCGCTCGGCTACGCGGGCGCGATCGCGCTGACCGCCACCGGGTCGCACGCATCGGCGGCGGGGGCCATCCTGGTGCTGACCGCGGGCGCCCGCCTGTCGTCCTATCTCGGCGCCGCGGTAGGCGAGATCGGCTTCCTGCGCGGCACCTGGATGGACGGGGCGCAGCGGCTGGCCTGGCTGGAGGACTACGCGGGGGCGGCGGCGGAGCAAGCCGACCAGCCGGCCCCGGAGCGGATCAGCGAGGGGATCCGGCTCGAGCACGTTACGTTCTGCTATCCGGGGGCGGGTAAGCCTGCGCTGGACGACGTGAGCCTGTTCCTGCCCGCCGGGTCGGTGGTGGCGGTCGTCGGCGAGAACGGCGCCGGGAAGAGCACGCTGGTCAAGCTGCTGGCCCGGCTCTACGCGCCCGATTCCGGGCGGATCCTGGTCGACGGCACCGACCTGGCCCGGGTCGACCCCGGACGCTGGCGGGAGCGGCTGGCGGGGGCGTTCCAGGACTTCTTCCGCTTTGAGTTCCAGGCCGCGCACACCATCGGCGTGGGCGACCTGCCGCGCCTCGACGTCGAGCCCGCGCTGACCGTCGCAGCCGAACGAGCCGGGGCGGCCGACCTGGTGGAAGCGCTGCCCGCCGGGCTGCGAACCCAGCTCGGGCCGTCCTGGCCCGACGGGGTCGACGTGTCCTTCGGCCAGTGGCAGAAGCTCGCGCTGGCCCGCGGCTTCATGCGCGACGAGCCGCTGCTGGTAGTGCTGGACGAGCCCACCGCGGCGCTGGACGCGGAAACCGAGCACCAGCTGTTCGAGCGCTATGCCGCCAGTGCGCGGGACGGCCGGGAAAACGGCAGCGTGACGATCCTGGTCTCGCACCGGTTCAGCACGGTGCGGATGGCCGACTACATCGTGGTCCTCGACGGCGCCCGGCTGGCCGAGGCGGGCAGCCACGAGGAGCTGCTCGCCCGGGACGGGCGTTACGCCGAGCTGTACCGGATCCAGGCGGCGGGCTACCGGTAAGTTACGGCGGCCCCGCAGCTGCCGCCGGGGCCGGTTACCGGCCGCTGGCGATCAGGGTGCGGATGCCCTGGGGCATGGTCCGGCAGTCGCCGGGTCCGCTCGGCTCGGCGTGGGCCTGGCCGGTGATGCCCATTGCCGCTACTAGCTTTTGCCACCCGTCGGTCTGGAGCTCTTGCGGTACCCAGCGCCGGGCGCCCGCGATGTAGTAGGCCTCCCAGTTGGCGTCCGGGGTGCCTGAGGTCATGTCGATGCCGCCGCCCGGCGCCCGGTGCGCGTGGTCCGGGCCGGGCAGGACCCCCATCAGCTGGTAGGCGTCGTCGTAGCTCATGTGGTCCGGTGCCTCGTCGAAGTAGTACCAGGACGCATCGCAAACCCCGTAGATGTGCGGGCCGAACTGCGCCTCGTTCAAGTACAGCTCCAGCACCCGCTGCTTGGAGACCGCGTGCACCAGCTGCTCGGCCAGCACGGCGTCGGCTGTCTTCCGGAACGGGTCCTGGTACGGCCACAACAGCAGATTCTTGCTGAGCTGCTCGGGGATGGGCGAGCCGTAGGGATCTTTGGTACCGGTCACGAACGAGCCCGCCCGGCTCCACCACTGACCCCAGTCAAGGCCGGTGAAACGGGTGGGGAGCTGGCCGTCCTCGTGGGCCAGGGTCGCGGCGGCCATGTACCGGGACACGTATCTGAGGTCTACGTAATCGTGCTGGTACCCGCCGCCGTTTTCCAGCATGAAAGCGGTGGCCGGCGGATTGACCCAGTTGAGGCTGACGAAGTAGACCTCGGCCACCAGGTCGAGGGTCAGCAGCACGACGAGCACGCAGCCCGCGGCTCGCGCTAGCCGCCG
>DASWUW010000824.1:0-2743 GCA_036406335.1 Trebonia sp. | reverse complement strand
GAAGGGATCCATCAATGACCAGCATGACACCCGCCCCGGCCGGCCTCCCACCCCACACAGTGGCGGCCGCCGCGGCGCATTCCACCGGAAACGGGATGCTGCTGCTCGCCATAGTGATCATCGTCGTGGTGATCGGCTGGCGGGTCAGCCTGCGCCTGCACCCGTTCACCAACTGCCCGGCCTGCAACGGGTCGGCCAAGCACCGCGGCGTCGTGTTCCGGACCGCGCACCGGTCGTGCCCGGCATGCTCGGGCAGCGGCAAGCAGCTCCGCCACGGCGCGCGAGGCCGCAGCCGGTGAGCCTGGACAAGGTCACCTACCTGGTCGCGGTCTGTGATTCCTGCGGGCCGGACTGGTGGATCGGCCTCGCCGACAACGCCCCGGTGTTCCTCACCCGCGAACAAGCCCGCACACGGGTCGTCGCCGACTACGAGTGGCGGATCCAGCGCCAGCTCGACGGCCGGTTCCGCATGATCTGCGCGACCTGCGCCGACACCGAGGACTGCCGGGACTACGGCCACACCTGGCCCGACCCCGACCCCGACGACGCTGTGCCGCTATGCCGCCGCTGCCACACCCGCCTCGACAACCAGCCCCCTGCCGGTCACCCCGACACCATGACCCCGCTGCCCGCCGACCAGGAAGCCCTCCTGGCCACTTTGGACGCCACCCTGTCCGACCCAAACCGAAGGAACACCTCATGAGACTCCGCATCACCGGGCTCCCCGACGCCGCCGCTCACACCGCCGAGCAGCTCGGGACCACCCTCGCCGACGTCGCCGCCGAACGCTGCCGCCAGGAACGCCGCTGGGGCCCCCAAAACCACCCCGACGGCACCGGACCCACCCCGCAACGGACCCTGCTCCGCGACCAGACCCGCACCCACGTCAACACCGCGATCGACACCGGCACCCGCACCTGGCTCAAGGTCCTCACCGAAGAGGTCAACGAGGCCGCCTGCGAAGACGACCCCGGCCTGCTCCGCGCCGAACTGGTCCAGGTCGCTGCGGTCACCGTCGCCTGGATCGAGGCCATCGATCGCCGCTCCACCAGCCCATCTGATCGCCGTATGACTGCCGTTTGACTCCCGATTGATCGGCGTCGTTCATCCTGACCTTTGAGCACCCCCGGCCCGGACCGGTCCCCCGCACTGGTCCGGGCCTTTCTCGGACCAACAAGTCCCACCAGCACCAGAAGAGACGAGGGTCCCATGGCCAGCACCGTTCCCGCTGAGGGGGCACCACCGGCTGAGGCCGCGCCAGATGCGCGTTCCCGGCCGTTTCCTGCCGTTGAGCATCGGTCTGGTCACCGGAGGCGTGTCGTAGTGCGCGGACCCGGCACGCGGCGTGTACGGTGCCTCGCAGGACGTTGCGTTGCGCTTGTGCGGGGCGGTGTCCTGGTATCAGAAATGACCGACGGCGACTCGTCGCCCATCCGGGTGGCACCGGATGAACAGCGACTCGCCGCCGTCGTGTGGAGCGGGAATCTTGTAGCAGGGATTCCGGCTCCGCTCCAACGGTTCTCAAGTGTCCCTACCGAAGGAGCTCTCCTTGAGAGTATCCCCAACGCGCGTGTACGCCGACAGCGACACACCTATTGCGTATATATCGCTGACCTGCTCGCCGCGGCGCCGGCCCGACCACAGGCCGACCCGGCCCATCAGCTCCCCCAGCACCACCGTTCACGGCCCGTCCGGCACGCCTGCGCACCCGGGCGGTTTCGTGCTGTCAAGCTGGGGTTCCCCTGCCCGCCAGATGCCTGGAGTGGTCATGACATAGCAGAAGGGGCGCCCCCCGGTCGGTGGCGCCCCAACGCAGTTCCCAATCAAGCGGCTCAGCTTGTCGTCCGGATGACGGCCAATCCTCTGGACGAACAACGCGGAGCCGGTAATACGGCACGCCCTTTCGCGTGCCTGACGTTCGGAGCCCGACGATAGCAGGTCATCGTCAGGCCGGCCCAGCGGCACGCCCCGAATCCGGAGGCGGCCAGGCCGTCCTGGACATCGTTTCCGCAGGTGGAAGCCTTCCCTGCGGCGTAGTAGTCACACCTGGCCAGGTGGATGGACCGGGCACGTCATGGCTGGGTCGCTCGTTGCCGTTGCTGACCCGGTGCGCGGTGACCGGCCTGCACGATGTGGTGGTGCCGCTGGGTGGCCCGGTCGCGGGCCTGCGGGATGAGGTGTTCGCGGCCGCGTCGTGGCGGGCGTTGGCTCCGCTGCTGGCCAGCATCAAGTTCGCGCGGTTGTCTCCTGACGGAGGGGTGTCCTTCCCTGCGGGCAAACACTTCCAGCGGGTGCTGCGCGGTGATGGCCTGGACCTGCCGGCCGACCCGGCGACGATCACCACGGGCAACATCCTGGGTGAGGGCGCGTTGCTGGTGGGTGACTTCGACGTCGCCAAGGCCGCGGCGAAGGGCGCGGTGGATCCGGTCGCTCAGGTCGCGTTGGAGGCCGCCCGGTTCGTCGCGCTGGTGGAACGCTGCGGGGGGCGCGCCATTCATGACACCAGCCCGTCGGGTGGCCGGCACGTGTACGTCAGGTTCGCCCGGTCACGGCCATGGCCGGTGCTGCAGCAGATCGCGCTCGCGCTCGCCCGGCGGTTCGGGTCCTTTGACGCAGGCCCGATGCGCACTCCCCAGGGCCAGATCCGCCCGCCGGGGGCCCCGCACAAACGGACCGTGACGGTGATGGCCAAGGGCAAGCGGGGCGGTCACCGGCTCACCGGGGCGCTGACGGGTTACCTCAC
>DASWUW010000823.1:0-3385 GCA_036406335.1 Trebonia sp. | reverse complement strand
TGGCTGCCCCGGATCGGTACCCCGCACGCGCTGCTGCCCGGGCGGCGCGGGCCCGCCACCCCCGGCGCCGCCGCCCTCGCCGCCTCGCTGGCTGCCGCGGGCACCGCAGTCACCCTGGCCGCCTGCGACATCAGCGACCGGGCCCAGGTCGAGGGACTGCTCGACTGGGCCGCGCGGACCTGCCCGCCGCTGCGGGCGGTCATCCACGCCGCCGTCGCCGTCGACCTCAAGCCGATCGCCGACACCACCCCGGCCAGCCTGGCGTTCGCCCTGGCGGCCAAGGCCGCCGGGGCCGACCTGCTCGACGAGCTGACCGCCGGGCTCGACCTCGACGCGTTCGTCCTGTTCTCCTCGATCGCCGCGACCTGGGGCGTCAGCGAGCACGCGGGCTACGCCGCGGCCAACGCCCACCTGGACGCCCTGGCCGAGCACCGCCGCGCCCGCGGCCTGCCCGCCACCTCGGTCGCCTGGGGCGTCTGGGATGCCGGGGGCCACTTCGGCGCCGACGCACCCGGACAGGAAGGGCGGCCGCAGAGCCTGGTCCCCGACCGCCTGCGCCGCCAGGGGCTGCGGCTGCTGGAACCCGATCAGGCCCTGACCGCGCTGGAGCAGCTGCTGGCCGACGACGAGACCGTCCTCGCCGTCGCCGACGTCGACTGGGCCCGGTTCGCGCCGATCTTCACCGCGGCCCGGGCCTGGCCGCTGCTCGGCGAGATCCCCGAGGCCCGCCCGGAGACCGCCCCGGCGGCCGGGCCGGCCAGCGGGGTCACCTCGGGCCGGGCCGGCGAGCTGGCTGCGCGGCTCGCCCCGCTGTCGCCCGCCGAGCGCGAGCGGACGCTGACCGACCTGGTCCGCGGCCACGCCGCGGCGGTGCTCGGGCACCCGTCGCCGGACGCCGTCGCCGCCGACCGGGCGTTCCGCGACCTGGGCTTCGACTCGCTGACCGCGGTCGAACTGCGGGACCGGCTCAACGCCGGCACCGGGCTCGAGCTGCCCTCCACCGTCGTGTTCGACTACCCGTCGCCGGGGGTGCTGGCCCGTCAGCTAGCGGTCCAGCTGCTCGGCCAGCCGAACGCGGCGGCCGGCGCGCCGGCCGCCGCGCTCGCCGCTCACCCGGGGGAGCCGATCGCGATCGTGGGGCTCGGCTGCCGGTTTCCCGGCGGCGCGGACGGACCGGAACAGCTCTGGGACCTGCACATCAGCGGAACCGACGCGATCTCGGACTTCCCCGCCGACCGCGGCTGGGACGTGGCCGGCCTGCTCGACCCCGACCCGGACCACCCGGGTACGTCGTACACCAGCCAGGGCGGCTTCGTGGCCGGGGCGGCCGACTTCGACCCGGCGTTCTTCGGCATCAGCCCGCGCGAGGCGCTCGCGATGGACCCGCAGCAGCGGCTGCTGCTGGAGGTGTCCTGGGAGGCCCTGGAACGCGCCGGGATCGACCCGGCCACCCTGCGCGGCTCGGTGACCGGGGTGTTCGCCGGGGGCAGCTCGTCCGGCTACGCCGCCCGGACCGGGTACGGCAGCGGGCTCGACGGCGCCGAGGGACACCTGATCACCGGCAACATCACCAGCGTGCTGTCCGGCCGGGTCTCCTATACCCTCGGCCTCGAGGGGCCGGCCGTGACGGTGGACACGGCCTGCTCGTCGGCGCTGGTGGCGCTGCACCTGGCGGCCCAGGCGCTGCGGGCCGGCGAGTGCACCCTGGCGCTGGCCGGCGGCGTGATGGTCATCGCCGACCCGGCCGAGTTCATCGGCTTCTCCCGCCAGCGGGTGCTGGCCGCCGACGGCCGGTCCAAGGCGTTCTCCGCCGCGGCCGACGGCATGGGCATGGGCGAGGGCGCGGGCATGATCGCGCTCGAGCGCCTGTCCGACGCGCGCCGCCACGGGCACCCGGTGCTCGCGGTCCTGGCGGGCAGCGCGGTTAACCAGGACGGCGCCTCTAACGGGCTGACCGCGCCGAACGGGCCGTCGCAGCAGCGGGTGATCCGGGCCGCCCTGGCCAGCGCCGGGCTGGACCCGGCGGACGTGGACGCGGTGGAGGCGCACGGCACCGGCACCGCGCTGGGCGACCCGATCGAGGCCCAGGCGCTGATCGCCACCTACGGGCAGGGGCGCGACGCGGGCCGGCCGCTGTGGCTGGGCTCGGGCAAGTCGAACATCGGGCACACCCAGGCCGCGGCGGGCGCGGCCGGCGTGATCAAGATGGTGCTGGCGCTACGGCACGGCGTGCTGCCGCCCACCCTGCACGCCGACGCGCCGTCCCCCCACGTGAACTGGTCGGCCGGGGACATCCGGCTGCTGACCTCCCCGGTGCCCTGGGCGGCCGGGGACCGGCCCCGGCGGGCGGCGATCTCCTCCTTCGGGCTCAGCGGCACCAACGCCCACGTGATCATCGAAGACGCCCCGGCCTTCACCCCGAACCCGGCGGACGAACGTGACCGCCAGCCAGCGACCGGTACCCCGGTGCCGCAGCCGTCCCCGTCCGGTCCGGGGGTGCTGTCCGCGGCGGCGGGCGCTCCCGCCGTCTGGGCGGTGTCGGGGAAGAGCCCGGCCGGGCTGAACGCCCAGGCGGCCCGGCTGAGCGGCTGGGCCGGGGAGCACCCGGACCAGTCCGCGGCCGACATCGCCTGGTCGCTGGCCACGACGCGGTCGGTGTTCGAGCACCGGGCCGTCGTGACCGGGGCCGAAACCGGCGAACTGCGGGCGGGACTGGCCGCGGCCGCCGCCGCGGACCCGGCCGCCCGCGTGATCACCGGCGACGTGCTCCCCGGGGCCGCCGGCGCCCGCCCGGTGTTCGTGTTCTCCGGGCACGGGGCGCAGTGGGCCGGCATGGGACGTGAGCTCCTCGCCGATAGCCCGGTGTTCGCCGCCCGGCTGGCCGAATGCGCGGCGGCCCTGGCCCCGCACCTGGACTGGTCCCTGGAAGACGTGCTGGCCGGCGCGGACGGGACGCCGGACCTGGAACGGGAAGACGTCCTGCAGCCGGCCCTGTGGGCGGTAAGCGTCTCCCTCGCCGCGCTCTGGCAGGCGGCGGGCGTGACCCCGGCCGCGGTCACCGGGCACTCGCAGGGCGAGGTCGCCGCCGCCGTGGTGGCCGGGATCTTGTCGCTCGACGACGGCGCCCGGGTGATCGCGCTGCGCGGCCGGGTCCTGGCGTCGCTAGACGGGGCCGGGGGAATGCTCGCGGTGGCCGAGCCGGCCGCGGAGGTCGAGTCCCGGCTGGCCGCCTACGACGGGCGGCTGTGCGTGGCGACGGTCAACGGCCCGGCGGCGACCGTGGTGTCGGGTGACCTGGGCGCTATCGCCGAGCTCGCCGAGGCCTGCCGGGCCGACGGGATCCGGGTCCGCCCGGTGCCGATCGGCTACGCGTCGCACAGCCCGC
>DASWUW010000822.1:0-2696 GCA_036406335.1 Trebonia sp. | reverse complement strand
CGGCGAGCGCACAGAAGCCGGATGGAGTTTGGCTGGCACCGGACATTAACGCGCTGCCGCTCGTGGACCGCTGCTACCTGGCTCAGGACCCGCATGAGGAGAACGGGCGGCTGGAAGCGAACATGGTCGGCGCGCGGGGCTGCCCGTACAACTGCTCATTCTGCGGCGCGGCGGCCAGCGCCAACCCGGACATCACCATCCGGGTCCGCGACCCGGAAAACATCCTCGCCGAGATGAGCCAGCTTCGGGCCGCCGGGGTGACCGCGTTCCGGTTCGTCGACGACCTGTTCCTCGGCGCGCGCCGAGTCATCGACCCGATGATGGCCGCGTTCACCGCAGCGAGCACGGGGGACTGGGCGCGGTGGGACGCCACTGGGCGGATCAACGTCCTGAACCGCCTTGATGACGCCGCCCTCGGCACCCTGGCCGCCAACGGGCTGCGCGAGGTCGCGCTCGGCATCGAGTCCGGCAGCCAGCGGATGCTCACCCTCATCGACAAGCGCATCACCCCCGGCATGGCCCGAGACGTCGTGCGTCGCCTGACCCGGCACGGCATCGGCGTCAAGGGTTACTTCATCCTCGGTTTCCCCACCGAAACCGCCGAGGAGATCGACGCCACCGTCGCCCTGATCCGCGACCTGCGGGACATCACCGAGCCGATGCCCGGCCGGTTCCGCGCCAGCGCATTTGAGTACCGCCCCTACCCCGGCACACCGGACTGGACCCGGCTCCTGGCCACCGGCAGGTACACGCCTGCCGAGCTGCTGAACTACTCCGCCGTCGACCTGACCGGCGACGGGCTGGACGAGGCCCTGCGCGAACGCGACGCGTTCAACTTCTCCGTCAACATCCAGTTCTCCGACGCCCCCATCAGCTACGTCCGCCGCCAGCTCGTGGCTATCGCCCGCGAGCAGTGGGGCCGCAGCCACGGGACCGCAGCGTGACGGGGCCGTTCATCACCATCGACGGCCCCGGAGGGTCCGGCAAGACCGCCACCGTGGCAGCGCTGGCAGGCGAGCTGCGCCAGCGCGGCCATGCCGTCCACGTCACCGCCGAGCCGTCCGCAGGCCCGGTCGGCACCCTGACTCGCGCCTTGGTCAACGAGGTCGCCGGCTATGCGCTCGCCTGCCTGGTCGCGGCTGACCGCTACCACCACCTCGACACCGAGATCCGCCCCGAGCGGACCTCCGGCCGCACCGTGATCTGCGACCGCTACCTGGCATCCACTCTCGTTCTCCAGGCCAGAGACGGGCTCACGGTTTCCTACCTGCTGGCGCTCAACCAGGGCATAGACCTGCCCGACCTCGCCGTCATCCTGACCGCCAACCCCGAGATCATCACTGCCAGGCTCGACCAGCGCGGACGGCACGACCGCTTCGAGCATGACCCCGGAGCGGCCAGTACCGAGACGGCGATGTTCCGGGACGCCGCCGCGACCCTTGCCGGCCTCGGCGTGCCCGTCATCCAGATCGACACCGGCAGCCTCAGCCCGCAGCAGGCAGCCAACCAGATCGCCGACGCCCTAGCCGTGCACTGCGCTAGCCTCTCGGAACATGGATGACGCGTGGGGCACCATCGAGGAAATCGTCAGATGGCTGGACGACAGCAGCACGCTGGCACCGGAAACCGAGAAGCTGCTGCGCATCATGAAGCTCACCGAGGAAACCGGCGAAGTCACCCAGGCCGTCACCGGGACGCTCGGCCAGAACCCCCGCAAGGGCGTCACCCACACCTGGGAAGACGTCCAGGCCGAACTGTGCGACGTCATCTTCACTGCCATGGTCGCGCTCACCACGCTGACCCCCGACGCACGCGAGACTTTCAACGGCCATCTCGCCCGCGTCGCCGCCCGCTCACTCGGCACTCCCCGCGCCGTCGCCGCCTCCTGATCAGCCGATCGCTGGACTGCGAGGCTCGTTTGCCTCCCCAGCGGGTGGGCTGGCCAGGCGCAGACGCGCATGCGGTGAGTTTCGCGGACCCGGCAGCACCTCCGATATACCTGGCGCGGACCTCCGATATACCTGCGGGCCGGTCGGCATGCCGGCGCCGCTAGGGTCAGCACCGATTCAGCACGGGGTCCGGAAACGACGGGAAACAACCGGCACGAACCGGGTAATCCGGGCATGACAACGGGCCGCCCGACTCGATGGTCTGACGGCCCGTTTCACCCGAGGCTAACCCGAGAAACCGCAGGTCAGCGCTCCAAATTTACCCCTTCAGAAGCTGCCGCGCCATCACCATGCGCTGGATCTGGTTGGTGCCCTCGTAGATCTGGGTGATCGTCGACTACGGGGCAGTTTCCGCAGCTCAGCGGCCTGCGTGGCCCTGTGGTATCAGCACGGATTCAGCACGGGCCGTTCGAGGCGGATGACGGTTTCCGCCCGGCCCGCACACGTTGCCGATTCTTGATCGGATGACCGCCGAGAAGGCACCGAGAACCTAGCAGCTGCATTTCCGATGGTGCGCTCCGGCCGCAGGTACATCCCAGGTATATTTCAGCGCTGACCGGGACTGTGTAGTTAAAGGTGTTTCCGGCCCTGATCGCTGAGCTCTGGTGTTCAGCGGGAGAGGTGCCGTGAGATGAGCGCGACACTGGATGACGTGACGAAGAAGAAGCCGGAGCCGGCGGCTGAGCAGCTGGCGGCCGAGGAGCTGGTCCGCCGGGCCAGGGAGCAGGGCCTGTCCCTGACCGGGCC
>DASWUW010000821.1:0-1659 GCA_036406335.1 Trebonia sp. | reverse complement strand
ATCCAGCCGACCTTGCGCTCCTCCGAGATCCGGATCACGTTGCCGTTGAGCGCGGCGCTGAAGGCGCCGAAGGACGCCATGGCGACCATGTAGTAGGCCGCGAAGTCCACTCCGTACGCCTTCGTCGTCTGCTTGGCCACGATGAGGTAAAGCACCACCGGCAGGGCCAGGGTGAAGAGGAAGTACCGCTTGTTGCGGCGCAGCCGGTTGATCTCCGCCTGCGTCAGCAGCAGGATGCCTTTCATCGCCGTTCGTCTCCTGTTTCTGTTTTCAGCTGGCTTCGCTGGCGGGACCCGCCTGGTGCCCGTTGGCCTGGTCGTCTTCGGCGGTGATGGCGATGAACGCCTGCTCTAGGCCGAGGCTGCCGACCTCGATCTCGGTCGGCCGGTAGCCGGCGTCGAGCAGCCCGTACAGCGTCCCGTCCGAGTCGCTGGTCTGGATCCGCACCGTGTCGTGCCGGATCTCCAGGCTGACCACCCCGGGCAGCCGCAGCAGCGCCGCCTGGTCCGCGCCGGGCAGGCGGAACGACATCCGCTTGGCCCCGGCCCGCTTCTTGATGTCCTCCGGCGAACCGTCGGCCAGCAGCCGCCCCCGGTTGATGACCAGGACGCGGTCGGCGGCCTGGTCGGCCTCCTCCAGGTAGTGGGTGGCGAACAGCAGGGTCCGCCCCTCCGCGACCTCTTCCTTCATCGACGCCCAGAACCGCTGCCGGGACTCCACGTCCATCGCGCTGGTCGGCTCGTCCAGCACGATCAGGTCGCTCTCGCCCGCGATGGCGAGCGCGAACCGCACCCGCTGGGTCTGGCCGCCGGACAGCTTGTCCACCCGCTGGTCGGCGACCGACTCGATGCCGGCCCGGCGCAGCGTGACGGCAACCGGAACGGGCCGCGGGTGCAGGCCGGCGATCAGCGTGACCAGCTCGCGCACCGTCACCTCGGGCATCAGCCCGCCGGACTGCAGCATGGCGCCTACCTGGCCGCTCTTGACCGCGTGATACGGGTCGCTGCCGAACATCCGGATCGTGCCCGACGTCGGCTTGCGCAGCGCGAGGAGCATGTCGAGCGAGGTCGACTTGCCCGCGCCGTTCGGGCCCAGGAGGGCGACGGTCTCGCCGGCCCGCAGCTCCAGGTTGAGCCCGTCAACCGCCTTCAGGTTGCCGTAGTGCTTGCTGACGTTGTCGAACGAGACGACCGGTCCCGTTCCCTGCTGGCTCATCAGATGATCCCCTCAGCTGAGGTCTGCTCATGAATGTTCGGTTACGTAAGAAATTTCACCACTGGCGGCAGTTGCACGGTAGTGAGCGCACTCAGCCATCGCGCATGACAAGTGTCATGCCTCGTTGATGATGCGAGTTCCGTCCGGCCGGGAGTCCGCCGCTAAAAGTGCGGACTCGAATGTGGGGGGTCTTCCGCCGTCCTCGTCCGAAAGGGAATCGCGTTGGCCGACTTGCGGGGGGCGGCGTCTGCGGCAGGTCTCCTAGGCCACGAAGCTTGTCCCGAACGCATCCGAGCAAAGTTGTAGTCGACCCGATCCGCAAATGGACCCAGAAGACCGGCAAGAGATTATCCAGGAGGCGGCCAGGTACTTCCATGCGCACGACTGAGGTCGGCGCCACCGATTAACAAGACGGCCCGGCTCCCCGCATGGGATGACCGGGCC
>DASWUW010000820.1:0-17413 GCA_036406335.1 Trebonia sp. | reverse complement strand
CGCAGCGCCGGGCCGTCCGCTCCCGGCAGCCACCCGCGGCCGGCGGCCCGCCCTTCGGCGCCCGCGGCCGGCACCGGCGGCACGGCGGTCTCCGGCCCGGCCCGCCCCAAAGCCCCGAAGGCCACCGGGAAGCCGTCGCCTGCCCCTTCGGCCGGGGCCAGCACCAGCCCCGCGGCCAGTACCAGCCCGGCCCCCAGTCAGGGCCCGTCGGTCACGCCGAGCAGCAGCGCCCCGGGCGACAGCCCCCCGTCCGGCTCGCCGACCTCAGTCCCGCCATCCAGCACCAGCCCGCCGGAGGACTCGCCGAGCCCGGATCCGACCCCGACTCCGACCACCTCAACCTGTGTGCTCGGCGTGGTCTGCCTCTAGGGATTGACGATCAGCCAGGTGGCGACCGCGGTGACCAGCGGCGACCGGTTGGCGATCAGGTGCGGCCGGGAGCAGGGGAAGGTGATGGAGTCCCCGCTGGCCAGGGTCACCACGTCGGTATCGAAGTCGACCGTCAGCTCGCCCGCGGTGACCGTGCCCACCTCGTACCCCTCGTGCCGCAGCAGCTCGCCGTGCGCGTTGGACATGGAGCTCGGCGGGTAGACCGACTCGAAGAACTCGACCCCCGGCGTCGGCACCGGCGACAGGCGCCGGAAGGTGACGCCGCCCCCGAGCCTGATCGGCGCGACCTCCCAGGAGCGGCGGATCGCGAACTGGTGCTGCTCCGCGGCCCGGGCGCCGGCCGAGCCCTCGGGCGCCTTCTCGATGCCGGTCTCGAAAACCGCCGACAACGGGACGTTGATCGCGCCGACGTAGGCGATCAGCCGGCTCACCGACGGGCGCATGACCCCGCGCTCGATCTGAGAGACCGCGCTCGGCGAGATGCCCAGCCGGGACGCGAGAGCGCGCAGCGAGACGCCCGCGCCGGTGCGCAGCTCGCGCAGGCGGGCGCCGAGCGATTCCGCGGTCAGCGCGTCGAGATCAAGATCGGAAGCCACAGCTTCACTGTGCCATAACCCCAGGAGCACCTGGGACCGCAGGTCCGGCAACAAGGGATTTACATAGCCGTCACGTGTTAAGTCATCGATTAACGCTCACTGTTAAGTAGCCCTTCACGGGATCCGCCTATCCCCCGCAGCGAGGACCGGATGACGCAGACGATCGCCGACGAGGCGCCAGGAGCGCCCCTGATCAAGCCGGGCTACGACCCGGCCCTCACCAACGTTGACCTGGCCCCGCTGACCAGGCAGTCCTGGTCTTCGTACAACATCTTCGCGTTCTGGATGTCCGACGTGCACAGTATCGGCGGTTACGTGACCGCCGGGTCGCTGTTCGCCCTGGGCATCGCGAGCTGGCAGGTGCTGATCGCGCTGATCGCCGGCATCATCGTGGTGCAGTTCTTCGCCAACCTGGTGGCCAAGCCGTCGCAGGTGGCGGGCGTGCCGTACCCGGTGATCAACCGGCACATCTTCGGCGTCACCGGCGCGAACGTACCCGCGATCATCCGCGGCCTGATCGCCATCGCCTGGTACGGCGTGCAGACCTACCTGGCCTCCACCGCCCTGGACATCGTGTTCCTTAAGTTCTGGCCCTCGATGGCGTCGCTCGAGACGCACAAGTTCGCCGGCCTGTCAGAGCTCGGCTACATCAGCTACGCCGTGCTGTGGGTGGTACAGGGCGCGGTGTTCTGGCGCGGGATGAGCGCCATCCGCCGGTTCATCGACTGGGCCGGCCCCGCGGTCTACGTGGTGATGATCATGCTGGCCGTCTACCTCGTCACCAAGGCCGGCTGGAGCCACCTGTCGCTCAACCTGTCCTCCGGCCCGGGCCTGGACCCGCTGCACACCTTCTACACCACGCTCAACTCGACCGCGCTGGTGGTCGCGTACTTCGCCGGGCCGATGCTGAACTTCGGCGACTTCGCCCGTTACGGCAAGTCGTTCAAGGCGGTCAAGCGGGGCAACCTGTACGGGCTGCCGGTCAACTACCTGTTCTTCTCCCTGCTCACCGTCATCACCGCCTCGGCGACGATCCCGGTCTACGGCAAGCTGATCACCGACCCGATCCAGACCGTGCAGCAGATCGGCACCGGGTTCGCGATCGTGCTGGGCGGGCTGACCTTCGTCATCGCCACCGTCGGCATCAACATCGTGGCCAACTTCATCTCTCCGGCCTTTGACTTCTCCAACGTCAAGCCGCAGAAAATCTCCTGGCGGATGGGCGGCATGATCGCCGCGGTCGGCTCGGTACTGCTCACCCCCTGGAACTGGTACGACAACGCGCACGCCATCGACTACACCCTGGGTCTGCTCGGGGCGCTGATCGGGCCGCTGTTCGGCGTGCTGATCGCCGGCTACTACCTGGTCTCCAAGCAGCGGGTCTGGGTCGACGACCTTTACACCAGGTCGCCGGCCGGGCGGTACTGGTTCCGGAACGGCTGGAACCCGAACGCGATCTGGGCGGTGCTCGCCGGCGGCATCCCCGCGGTGCTGGCGGTGCTGATCCCGACCGCGTGGCCCTCGCTCGGCGTCGGCTGGATTTCCGACTACTCCTGGTTCATCGGGTGCGGTCTTGGCTTCGCCGCCTTCTGGTACCTGGAGCGGGTCCGGCCGATCATCACCGACCTGGACCGCGACCTTGACACCTGCCGGGACGGCACGTCGCAGGCGGTGATGAGCGGCGAGCAGAGCGGGGCCGTCGCCGACGAGCCGGCGCCCGAGCCGGCATGACCCTGATCCAGGTGATCAACCCCAACACCTCCCGGGCGATGACGGACGGCATCGCCCGCACCGCCCGGGAGGTCGCGGGACCCGGCTCGGTGATCGCCGCGGTGACCTCGGCGATGGGGCCCGCGTCGATCGAGTCGCACTACGACGAGGCCCTGGCGGTGCCCGGGGTGCTGGCCGCGGTGCGCGGCGGCGAGCGGTCGGGCGCGGCCGCGCACGTGATCGCCTGCTTCGGCGACCCCGGACTGGCGGCCGCCCGGGAGATCGCCGCCGGCCCGGTGGTCGGTATCGCCGAGGCCGCCGCGCACCTGGCGACGTTCCTCGGCCGCACGTTCAGCGTGGTCACCACGCTGTCCCGGACGGCTGGGCACACCCGCGACCTGATGCGCGGCTACGGGTTCGCCGCCGCCTGCGCGGGCGTGCACGCCTGCGGCATCCCGGTCCTCGACCTGGACTCCCCCTCAGCCTGGGCTTCGGTCGGGAAGGCGTGCGCGGCGGCGCGGGACGCGGACGGCTGCGACGTGATCGTGCTCGGCTGCGCCGGGATGACCGGCCTGGCCGCCGCGCTCACCGCCGATCTCGGCCTGCCGGTGGTCGACGGCGTCGCCGCCGCGGTCAAGCTGGCGGAGTCGCTGGCCGGGCTCGGCCTGCGCACCTCCAAGCGCGACGAGTACGCCACTCCCCCGGTCAAGCCGGTGCTCGGCCCGCTGGCCGGGCTCGCGGTCGAAGCGAGCTGAAGCGCGGTTCATTACCCCGAACGGCAGCGGCTTATGACGTCCCCGGGTGATGACCCGGCTCTCCCGCCGGCCAGTCGGCCAGGGTCTCCACGTAGGCCGCCCGGACCTGCTCGATCCGTTCCCGCAGGTTCTGCCGGGTCCAGCCCTCGACGCTGACCGGCGGCAGCACGGCGATGTCGACCGTGCCCGGGTTGAGCCTGGCCGCGCTCCGGCCCGCCACCGACTCGGAGTTCCTGATCACGACCGGGACGATCGGCAGTCCGGTCGCCATGGCGATGAGGAAGGCCCGCTTCTTGAACGGGCCCACCGACTGGGTATCCAGCCGGGCTCCTTCCGGGGCGATCAGGATCGACAGCCCCTTGCCCGCGGCCGCCTTCAGGGGCTTGAGTACCGCGCCTGTTCCCGGGTGCTCGCGGTCGACGAACGCGACGTCGACCAGCTTCCCCAGCTGGCCGAACACGTGGCTGCTGAGCAGGTCCTTCGTGGCCACACCGGTCCAGTTGTCCTTGACCAGCGCGGCCACCAGGAACACGTCGATGTTGCTGCGGAAGTTGTACAGGAAGACCGCGGGCCGCCGCTCGTTCAGGTGCTCCGCGCCCGCCACGTTCAGCCTGACGCCGCTCAGCGCGAGCACCGTCCCGGGCCAGAAATGGGTGAGGAAGTTGATCCCGGCGCGCTTGTTGCGCCGCGCCAGCCCGACGCCGAGCGCGGCGGCGCCTAGCGGGGCGAGGGAACCGACGCTGGCCAGACGGCGGACCAGCCCGAGGGGGCCGCCGCCGCCGCGGCTGCGAAACCGCATGACCGGCCACCCCGAGCGGATGGCGGCCCTGGTCAGCGCGGGTTCCGGGTTAACTGGCCGCGGGTTGCCGACCAGCCACATGAGGCTGAGGTCTTCGTCGCCGTCGGCGTAGAAGTAACTCGATTCCAGGCTGACCTGGTGCTCGGCGGCGAACTGCTGCACGCCGCTGGCTTTGGTGGGGCCCCACACCACGGGCTGCTCGATCTCGCCGGTCAGTGTCCCCCGCTCGTCGGCTACCAGGCGGTTGCACACGATGTTCTCGATGCCGAGGTAGCGCGCCACCGGTGCCACCTGGTTAGTCAGCGCGGACGAGCTCAGCACCACGGTATGGCCGCGGCGCTGATGGGCGCGGACCAGCTCGCGCATCTCCGGGTAGATCAGGTCCGCCACGGCCTGCCGGAAGACCCGCTCCCCCATCTCGTCGACCTCCTGGGCCTGCCGTCCCTTGACGGTGAGCGCGCTGCTTTCGATGAGGGTCTCGAACGCGCGCCGGCCCATCCGGAACTGCACCGCGAGCTCGACGATGGTCAGGAACTCGATCACCCGCAGATCCCGGCGGCGCAGCCGGTCTTTGGTCTGCGCCGCGGCGGTGTACCCGGCGACCAGCGTCCCGTCCAGGTCGAAGAACGCGCCGACCTCCGGGCCCGGTGGGCTAGCGTCGACTTCGGCCGCCGCCGGGAAGAGCCGCGACGGCGGGTAGGCATCGTTTCGGGCGCTCACGGGTCAGGCCGACTCGGGTGGCATCCGCAGCAGCAGGGCACCGGGCTGGGCCTCGACCGTGAGCTGACGGGCTGACCCCATGATCTCGCCGTCCAGTTCCCACGGCTGGTCCTGATCCAGCGTCACCTGCAGCTTAGTGAACTGAATGCGGTGGATCTGGTCGTGGGCCGGGCGCCGGAGCACGATGGCCGCGGCCGCGGCCAGCCACCCGGTCATCCCGCGGACGGTCAGGACGACGGCGTCCAGCTTGCCGTCGTCCGGCCGGGCGTCCGGCAGCAGCGGGAGCCCGCCGCGCAGCCAGCCCACATTGCCGACGATCAGCGTGCTGGCCCGCATCCGGCGCGGCCGTCCGCCGTCGGCGCTGACGGTTAGCCGTATCGGCCGGTCGCCCAGGTGACGAGCCGCCGAGATCGCGTAGGCGAACCAGCCCAGCCGCTTCTTGAGCGGTTCGCTGGTGCTGTCCAGCATCTGGGCGTCCAGGCCCAGGCCCGCCATCACGACGAACAAGGTCCCGTTCACCCGGCCCGCGTCCACCGACTGCTGCACCGGGCCGAGCGCGACCGCGAGCGCCTCGTCCATGCCCGTCGGCAGACCGAGGTTACGGGCAAGCAGGTTGCCGGTACCCAGCGGGATGATCGCCAGCGGTATCCCGGTGCCGGTGACTCCCTCCGCGCAGGCGGTAACCGTACCGTCGCCGCCGCAGGCGAGGACAAGATCGACCCCGGCGGACACCGCCGACTCAGCCTGGCCCCGGCCGGGGTCCTCCGGTGTGGTTTCCAGCCACAGCGGCTCGTCCCAGCCATGGTCGCTCATGACCTGGCGAACCGACTTGCGGAAGGTCTCGACGTCATCCACTTTGGTCGGGTTTACCACGACCGCAGCCCTGCTCAATGGGATATCCGTTCTCACGCGGTTGCGGGCGTGGTCTCTTCGGCACGGTCAGCTGCCTTCCGGCGGTGCAGGCTCAGCGGTATACGGCCGCCACGGCGGAAGGCATCCTCGTTCGGCTTGACGAGCATAGTGGCGGCGGTCAGCCAGAGCGCGGTGAACAGCAGGCTGGCGAGGATGTCAGTCGGGTGATGCTCGCCCCGGTACATCCGGGCCACGGCGATCATGACCGGCATGACGATCGCCGGGATCAGGAACAGGTAGCGCCACCAGCCGCGGGCGTGGCCGATGACGAGGATCGCGATGGCCACGTAGAGGCAGGTGGTCGCGGCCATGTGCCCGGACGGGAACGCGGAGGTGGGCAGGTTCGAGTCGAGGTGGGGGACGTCAGGACGCGGGCGCTTGACCACGGCCGCGATCGTCAGGAAGGCGGCCAGCTCGCCGAACATGACCACGGCGAGGAAGACCGCCGGGCGCCAGCGGCGGGTAACGGCGAGGAACACCACGCAGGTGACCACGCTGACGATGAGGATGTCCTGCGTCGCCCCGAGGTTGCTGGCGATCAGGCTCAGGTGGTTGTGCGACGGCGTCCGGTGCGCGGCGAACCAGTGCGGGATCGTGTGGTCGCCGAGCAGGTTCCCGTTCCCGTTCCCGGTCGTCATGATCAGCTTGCCGATGCCGGTGAGGGCGCCGACGATCAGCACCCAGGTCACCACGATCCCGGCAGCGATGCGACCGTAATGTCTGGCGCGATCATGAGGCATGGTCGTCTCCGGTTCTGCGGTTGAGGGGCCAATGCGGGGAGTATCGGGCTCGAGGCCCTCGGTCACCGGGCTGGTTACCGGCTTCCCGGCGGCCTGGCGGGACAGTTCGAAGGCGAAGGCGGTGAGGCCCAGCCAGGTGATGCCGAGCGCCCAGGCGCCCAGCACGTCAGAGAGGTAGTGCACGCCGAGCAGCAGCCGGCTGACGCCGATCGCGGCGATCAGCGTGACGATCAGCGCGGTGAACCAGCGGCGAGCGGTTCCGCGGGTCGCGGGCAGGAAGACCAGGAACAGGGCGCCGTAACAGACGATCGAGCCGAGCGCGTGCCCGCTGGGGAAGCTGTTACCGCCCCCGTAGGCCACGGGGTGGGCTACCACCGGGCGCAGCCTGCCTACCAGTACCTTGAGGACCGGGTCCAGGATCAGCGCGCCCGCGCCAGTGACCAGCAAGTAGATCGCGAGCCGCCACCGGCGCCGGATCGCCAGCACTACCGCCGCCAGCCCGATCAGCGTCCAGAGCACTCCGCTGCTGCCGAGCCAGGTGACCGCCTTGACCAGGCTGACCGCCGCCGAGTGACCGGAAACCAGGCTGTTCAGCCGGGCGGCGGCAGCGTGATCGGCCGACTCGAGCGGCGCCCACTGCAGCCGCACCAGGACCAGCAGCACGGCGAAAGCAAAAACCGCCACGGTGACAACGGCGAGCGGCGCGAGAGTACGCCTGACAGCAACTTGCATGGGTCGCTAACTGCCCACGGGTAATGGTTTCATTCCCCTAGCCGATCCCTAATGCCGCACGGAACGGTAAAGAGCGGAGAATGACCGCTGCCGTCAATAGACAGTCATGCATTCCCCGGATCCCGGCGGCGGGAACCCGCCCCGGAGGCCGCCGCGGGCCCGCAGCGGCTGATGTTTGCCGATCTTAGGCCAAGGTAGTTATGGGTATGCCCTCTGCATCAGCGCCGGAAATACTGCACACCGCCAAGCGGGCTTCCGACAGCTCGGCGGCTCGTTTTCTCGCCCGTGCGGGCCTGACCGCACGGGGTGTTATCTATATTCTCGTCGGCTGGGTCGCGGTACTGGTCGCACTGGGCCACAGTTCACGTGAGGCGGACCAGGAAGGTGCCCTGCAGCTGCTGACGGGCAAGCCCTACGGACTGGCCTCCCTCTGGCTGCTCGGCATCGGGTTCGCGGCCTACGCGCTGTGGCGGCTGAGCGAGGCCGCGTTCGGCGTGACCGGGGAGAAGCCCGGGGCCGGCCCCCGGCTTAAGTCGCTGGCCCGGGCGGTCGTCTACGCGGGTCTCGCTTACCTGACGTTCACGGTGATCGCGGGCACGGCCAAAAGCCAGTCCGGTCGTCAGCAGGACATCACGGCCACGGCCATGCAGCACACCGCCGGGCGGGTGCTGGTCGGCGTGGCCGGGCTGGTCGTTGTCGTCTGCGGCATCGCCCTGATCATCGAGGGAGCCCGCAAGAAGTTCATGAAGTCCCTGCAGACGTCCCGGATGAACGCCAGGACGCGCCGCGTCGTCGGGGTGCTCGGCATGACCGGGACGATCGCCCGGGGAGTGGTCTTCGCCCTCGTCGGCGTGCTGGTGATCGACGCGTCCGTCACCCACCGGGCTTCCGAGTCCGGCGGTATCGACAAGGCGCTGCTGACCCTGCGCAATCAGCCCTTCGGCGAGATCCTGACGCTGCTGGCGGCGCTCGGCCTCCTGGTATTCGGCGTCTACGGGCTGTGCGAGGCCCGCTGGCGGAAGGTCTGAGCCCGGCACGGCACCACCCGCAGCCGAATCGACGGCGGCACATCCGGAAAGGGACTGGCGTGGCTGACGTGGCGGTAGTGGCACACTCGCGCAAGAGCCTGGGGGGCGGCCTGCCCGAGCTGCGGCGGATCCTGGCCCGCGCGGGCGTGACCGATCCTCTGTGGTACGAGGTGAAGAAGAGCCGCCGGGCGCCCAAGTACGCGCGGCGGGCCGCCGCCCAGGGGGCGGACGTGGTGTTCGTCTGGGGCGGGGACGGTACCGTCCAGCGCTGCGTTGACGCGGTTGCGGGCAGCGACACCGCCGTAGCGATCCTGCCCGCGGGAACCGCGAACCTGCTGGCCGCGAACCTCGGGGTGCCGCACGATCTCGCGCAGGCCGTGGAGGTCGGGTTGCACGGTGACCGGCGGCGGATCGACACCGGCTCAGTCAACGGCGAGCGTTTCGCGGTAATGGCGGGGGCGGGCTTCGACGCGCGGATGATCGCCGACGCCGACCGGGGAATCAAGGACCGGCTGGGCCGCGCCGCCTACGTCGTCACCGCGGTCAAGAACCTCCGCGAGCGCCCGGTGAAGGCCACCGTAGAGGTGGACGGCAAGCGTTTCTTCCGGGGCAGGGTCTCGTGCGTACTGGCCGCCAATGTCGGCAAGATCCTCGGCGGAGTCGAGGCTTTCCCGGACGCGCAGCCCGATAGCGGGCGTCTGGAGCTGGGCGTGGTGACGGCCCGCAACCCGGCCCAGTGGGCCCGGACGTTCAGCCAGCTCGCCGTCGGTCATCCTGGTCGTTCTCCCTTCGCCAAGGTCACCCACGGGAAGAAGTTCCGCATCCGGTTCGACCAGAAGGTCGTGTTCGAGCTGGACGGCGGTGCGCGGCCGGCGAGCAAGACACTGCGCATCAAGGTCCGCCCGCACTCGGTCACGGTCTGCGTCCCGTCCCAGAACCCGGCCTAGCAACGCGGGCTGCGGTAGCCCGGTACTCGCCGTCGCCCGCTTGCCGGTTACCCGGCCAGGTCGGCGAGATCGCGCGGGGTAAGCCGGACGCCGGCCGCGCCGACGTTCTCCGCCAGGTGGGCGAGGCTGCCGGTGCCGGGGATGGGCAGCAGAACCGGAGCGGCGGCCAGCAGCGCGGCCAGGGCGACCTGCTGGACGGTCGCCCCGTGCCGGGCGGCGGTCTCCTCCAGCCGGGTTGTGTCGATCGGGTCGAAGCCGCCGCCGAGCGGGAAGAACGGAACGAACGCGGTACCGGACCGGGTGCACTCGGCCAGCAGCGCGGTGTCCGCGGTGGCCTGCACGTGGAAGGCGTTCTGGACGGCGGCGACCGGAGCGATCGCGCGGGCCTCGGCCAGCTGCGCGGCGTCGATGTTGCTGACCCCCAGGTGCCGGATCAGCCCCTCCTCCCGCAGCTTCGCCAGCTCGGCGAACCGCTCCGCGACCGGCTCGCCGCCGGGCCGGTTCATCCCGCCGACGCGCAGGTAGACCAGGTCGAGCTGGTCGACGCCCAGTTCGCGGAGATTTTCCTCGACCAGGCCGCGCAGCTGGGCCGGGGCGGCCTGCCGGGTCGGGGTGCCGTCCGGCCCGAGCATCGGGCCGACCTTGGTGGCGATCACCAGGCCATCGGGATAGGGGGCCAGCGCCCGGCGGACCAGTTCGTTGGCCACGACGACGCCGCGCCGGTAGAAGCTCGCGGTGTCGATGTGGTTCACGCCCAGCTCGACGGCGCGGCGCAGCACCGCGATCCCGTCGTCGGAGTCGCGCACCGGGCCGGTGAAAGTTCCGGCGGGCAGGCGCATGGTGCCGAAGCCGAGCCGGGCGACCGGCAGGTCGCCGCCGATGGCGAAGGTGCCGGCGGCGGCGGCGGGCTGGCTCGTGTTCGTTGTGTTGGTCATGCTGACAGCCTGCCCCGGCCGCCGGGCCAGGGCGAGGAGCTGGCAGGTTGCTGCCATTTGGCGGCCCCGGGCACGGCTGGCAAACTGGACCGGTGGCAGATGACCAGACCAGCACGGTGCACGGCGACGCGGAGCTCATCAGCCGGGCCGGGCACCTGTTCGACGCGGTGCACGAGGACTTCGTCTGCGCTGCCCGCGACCTGGCCACCTGGTCGCAGCCGGAGGCCCGGTCCGCGGTCGCCCGGCGGGTGCAGGCCGCCGGCGCCGCCAGCTTCCCGTTCACGGTGCGCAAGCTGTGGAGCCCGCTGGTGCTGGCCGACGAGGCGCAGCGCGCGCACCTGCGGCAGCTCGACGAGGCGGGCGCGCAGATACGGATCAGCTCCGCGCCGCTGCCGCACGAGACCATCATTCTGGACCGGCGGGTGGCGATCCTGGCCGGCCAGTCGTCGCCGCTGGGACGCGAGTACACCGTGACGACGTCCCCGGCCCTGGTGGGCGGGGTCTACTCGCTGTTCACCGCCGCCTGGGAGACGGCCACCGACCTGGGCGCCTACCTGCGCGGCGAGGTCCCCGAGCTCGCCCCAGAGGCCCGGGAGATCCTGCGGGCGCTCGGCGCGGGCCTCACCGACGAAGCGGCCGCCCGGCACTTGGGCACCTCGCTGCGCACCTACCGGCGGCGGGTCGCCGGGCTGATGGCCGCGCTCGAGGCCGGGTCCCGCTTTCAGGCCGGGGTGCGGGCCGGCGAGCTCGGCCTGGCCCGCTGACACGGACGACCAAACCTGAGCAGCGCCCTTACCAGCAACGATGTCAGCAATATCGCTGAGCGTAACTGGAATTACCAGCATCACCGTCGGCCGGGGGAAATCGGCGAAAGCCGACCGAGAGATATGACCGTCGTCACATTACGCCCGGAACTCGGTGACATCTCTGCAGCTCAACGACTCTAGCGATCGCCCAAAAGTCAATTCGGGCCTGAACTCCAAAACTCGCCTCGAAGCCAGCAATCTGCAGTAGGAATGGCCGCGAATAAGTGCGAGTAGCGCCAAAGATGCCGCTAAAGGGCATATTGATGCCACAGCAATCCTATGGTTAGGAAGCCTAAATGAGGCCAAAGCTAGTGGCAGTGGCGCTCACGGGAGGAATCCTCGTGCTGAGCGCGGGCAGTGTGGTGGCAGCCACGCGGCCGTCATGGACGACGGCGCATACCGCAGCGACGACGGCCCCGGCGGCCGGTTCTCAGCGGACCAGCGCCGCCCCCGTTTCGCCGTCGGCATTCCCGGCCGCAACGCCGAGCGCAGCGCCGTCACCGGCGCAGAAACCAGCGAAAGCGACGGGCAGTATGTCCGCGCGGGCGGCAATGCCCCATGCCACGGGCACCATCACCTACACCGTCAAGTCAGGTGACACGCTGTCGGGAATCGCCGAGTGGTTCAGCTTGCACGGATACGGGGCGCTCTACGCCGCCAACCGGTCTGTCATCGGTTCCAACCCGAACCTGATCTTTCCGGGCGAGCACATCACGATCAGCCACGGCGTGCTGAAACTGAGTGGCACCCGTAAGTAGTTCGATTCAGCAGTCCGATTCAGCCGCCTGACCTCAGACGCCCGGCTCCAGATCCCGGCACGGCGTGTCGTCCCTTCCCGGAAGAGCCTCATGAGTCTTTATAATGCCGTGCCCCTCATGTCTACTACCCCGCCCGGGCCGGCACTGGTCCTCTTCGTCGGCGGCTCCGCCGCCGCCCATCAGATCGCGCCCGACCTGCAGAAGGCCGGCGTGACCACGGTCTCCGCCGTCAGCGGGCGTGACCCTCTGGAGCAGGTCATCGATCTCGCGCCCGACCTGGTGGTGGTCGGTAAGGCTGAAACCCAGGAGCCGGCCGTCGGCGAGGTGATCCGTCAGCTACGCGCCCGGCCCGGGAAACGCCCACGGCTCGTCGTCATCGGCCACCCGAGCCCCGGCGTGGATGACGCCGCCGGGAACGAGGACGGGCAGGCCCCGGTCGACGAGGATTACCTGCCGGCTGACGTAGGCGTGGCCGAACTGGCTGACCACATCCGGGCCAAGCTCGGCCCGCCGCTGGCGGCAGCCGTGACGGCACGGCGCCCGGCGTTGCCGCAGCAGCGTCTAGGCGAAGAAATCGACCGGGAGCTGCAGCGCTCCCGGCTCGCCCCGCGCCCGGGGATGCTGGCCGCGGTCAGCCTGGCTGAGCTAGGGCAACTGCACCAGCGGCTGGGGGCGCAGGCCGACCAGGCGGTTGCCGCCGCGTTCGACGAACTGTTCGCCCAGGACGCCCAGGTCCTGGAACAGCACAGCGTCCATCCCGGCGGCGGGTTCTGGCTGCTGATGCCCGAAACCGATCCGGCGGCCGCGCGCGTCCGTCTCGGCAGGCTGGCCCGGCGGGTAGCCAGCACCGTCCTGGACGTAAGCGGAGAGCAGGTACGGATGACCCCGGTCATCGGCTACGCCCCGTTCTCGCGCGCCGACTCCGGGCGAGAGCTGCGCGACCAAGCCGACGTCGCCCTGGAAGAGGCGGCCCTGCACCTCGACCTGATACCGGTGGGATTCTCGCCTGGCCCGGCCACCGCGGTCCCCGCCGTCAAGCGGGACCGGCTCCTGCGGCTTATCGAGCGGCTGGGCTCCCCGCTTCAGATCGCCTTCACCACCGCGATGCTGCTCAGCCTGCCGTTCATCACCTACGTAGCGGTGTGGTACGCCGGTTTCGACCTGACCAGCATTACCTACCCCTTGATGGCGGCCGCCCTGGCGATCACCGCCGCCGTAATCTGGGCCGAAAGCCTGCGGGCGGCGGGAACGGTTGAACTCCCGGCCGAGCCGGCCGGCACGTTCCCTCCCGCGACCGCCATTGTCGCCGCCTACCTGCCCAACGAGGCAGCCACCATCATGGACACGGTCACGCACCTCCTCCAGCAGGATTACCCGGCGGATTTCCAGGTCATCCTGGCGTACAACTCTCCCCGGCACCTGCCTATCGAGGACACCCTGGCGGAGCTGGCCGCCGCTGATTCCCGGCTGCTGCTGCTCCGGGTGGAGACCAGCACCTCCAAAGCCCAGAACGTCAACGCCGCGCTAGCGCACGTGCGAGGAGAGTTCGTCGGGGTCTTCGACGCCGACCATCATCCGGAGCAGGGCTCCTTCTCGCGGGCGTGGCGCTGGCTGGGTAACGGCCACGACGTGGTGCAGGGCCACTGCGTAGTGCGCAACGGGGACGCGTCATGGCTGGCGCGCCTGGTCGCGGTGGAGTTCGAGACCATCTACGCCGTGAGCCATCCCGGCCGGGCCCGGCTGTTCGGTTTCGCGATTTTCGGCGGTTCCAACGGCTACTGGCGGCGCGACGTCCTGCAGCAGATCAGGCTGCAGCGGTCGATGCTCACCGAAGACATCGACTCGTCCATGCGAAGCCTGCAGGACGGGTTCAAGATCGTCTCCGACCCGGGCCTGATCTCGACTGAACTCGCCCCCACCACGCTGAGCGCTTTGTGGGGTCAGCGGATGCGCTGGGCACAGGGCTGGACCCAGAACTCCAGGCGCCACCTGCGGCCCGCCCTGGCCTCGAGGCGGCTGAGCGGACGACAGAAGACCGGCGCCGGGTTCATCCTCGGCTGGGCTCAAGTGGTGCCCTGGGTCAGCATTCAGATCATCCCCATTCTCGGGTTCAATGCCTGGCGTGACCACGGCCTCGCGCATCTCGACTGGCTGGTACCGGTGTTCGTGCTGCTGGCCCTGTTCACCTTGACCGTCGGGACCGCTCAGACGATCTTTGCCTATGCGCTCGGCGACGCCCGGATCCGGCGTCACCGCGGATGGTTCGTGCTCTACGCGCTCAACTCAATGCTGTGGTTCGGTGAATTCAAGAACGTCATCGCCCGGGTCGCCCAGCTCAAAGAGCTGACTGGTGAGCGGGTGTGGCGAATCACCCCGCGTACCAACCGGGGAAAATAATGCCGGCGGGAGCTCCGCACCGTCCACCGCGCCCGCCAGTTCCCGCCGCCACCGGGCCGGCGGTGGCTCCCGTCAGCGCGCAGCCGGCCGCCGGGGCCGCTCAGCGCTACCGGGAGCTGGACGGCCACCGGGGTATCGCCGCCGTGACGATCGTGGTGTTCCACGTCTACCAGTTCTGCAACGTGGAGCACTTCCTGTACCGGGGGACACCGGCGTACACGGTACTGAACTCGCTCGACGCGATGGTGCCGTGGTTCTTCGTGATCAGCGCCTTTCTGCTGTTCGAACCGGTTGCCCGGTCAGCCATCGAAGGCCGTCCGCCGGTCTCTGCCCGGGGCTTCCTGATCCGCCGGGCCATCCGCATTCTCCCGGTGTACTACGTCGCGGTGATCGTGGTCTGGTTCTCGCGCCAGCAGGCTCTGCCGGGCGACTGGCGCGACCTTATCGAGCACCTGACCTTCGCCCAGGTTTTCGACGGCAAGCGCATCTTCTACACCATCGGGCCGGCCTGGTCGCTTTCTGTCGAGGTGTTCTTCTACCTGGCGCTGGTGGTCCTTGCCCGCGGTCTGCCTCCGGTCTGCCGTCGCCTGGGCCGCCGGAGGCAGCGCATCGCGGTGCTGGCCGCCAGCGCCGCCGTGCTCGCCGCGGTTTCCCTAAGCTGGAAAGCGTGGTCGTTCTGGGGCGAGCACCGGCCTACCACCGGATCGCCCACCACCTGGTTCGGCCCCGTGGCCAGCCTGGACGCCTTCGCCGTGGGCATGACTATCGCCATCATCGCCGCTGCCCGCGGCCGCCGCCGGCCTCTCGGCCCCCGGGTCCGGCTGACGCTGCGCCTCGCCGCCCTCGCCATCTTGCCCGCGGCGTTCGCCAGCCGGCAGGCCGGCGCCTGGTCCGGGGTGTATTTCAGCACGCTGTGCGCGGCCGGTTTCGGGTGCCTGGTGGCCGCCGCCGTGCTCGGACCGCCCGGCGGCCGCTGGGGGCGGGTACTGAGCTGCCGTCCGCTGCTCTGGCTGGGTGCCATCTCCTACAGCCTCTACCTGTGGCACGAACCGGTCCTGCTGGCCCTGGCGGGCTGGGAAGGGCTGGTGCGCCAGGCCCCCGGCGCCTTTGCCGCCGATACCGCCGTCGTCCTGGTTGTCTCGGTACTGGCCGGCTGGCTCAGCTATTCGCTTATCGAGCGCCCTACCAGCCAGCTAGGCCGGATATTCGGACGCGACGGGCGCTTGATCCGGCCGGATATCGCGGCCGGCGAGGATCACGTCAAGTGGGGCTCCCGCAGCGGGTCAGCGCACGCGTGAGGGGCGGGGCCCGTGCCGAAGCCGCCGGGCCGCCGCAGCCGCCCGGCGCACGAGCCAGGTCCGCCGCCGGACGACGGTCACTGCGGGCAGCGGCCCGCTGAGCTGCTCGTACTGCGCGTCGAGGGCGCGCAGACCCGCGATAAACGCGGCCGGGTCGCCGCCGCGGTCCGGGTGGTGCTCCCGGATGAACGCGCGGCGCCGGTCAGCGGCTGTCGGCATCGTCGATCACGTCGTCGACAGTCACGTTGACCGTGACATCCCGCAGCCCGACCTGGTCACGGAGAGTAGCCCGGACATGGCGCTGGATTTCCCGTGCGACCTGGTGACCCTGGTCGTCGTAGCCGACCGCGACGGCCAGGTCTACCACCGCGGTGCGGCCGAGGACGCCGACGGCGGCGTGCGGGTGCCGGTGCCCGAAAGTGGCCTTCTCGGCGAGCGCGGCGAGCGGGCCGTAGGTGCTGCGGCCGAGGGCGACCCGGACACCGGGGATCATCCGGGCACTGTCCCTCGCCAGCGCCCCCACGATGCGGGCGGCGATCCGGACCGCGCCCAGCTCGCTGACTTCCAGGGTGTACCAGATGTCGTGCACCAGGCGGTTCACCTGGCTCATCACCGCTGAGACGAGGCCGGGCGGTGCGGGCACCGGGGTGGCCGCCAGCTCCGCGACCGGTTCCCACACGGCGGCGAACTCGCCCAGCGCGGCCTGGCAGTGCACGCAGTGCTGCTGATGATCGTCCCGGTCGGCGCCGCGGCCCTCGGCGGCCTGCTCCAGCAAGAGGTCGGTGTCGGCGCCGCAGGGCAGGGAAGCAGTGTCCAGCGGGTGCTCTGCTGGCATCGGACCGCTCACTTCCATTCCTCCAGCGTTTTCGCCAGCGCGCGGCGCGCCCGGAAGAGGTGGCTGCGGACAGCCGGCTCGGTAGCGCCAGTCACGTTTGCTATGTCAGCGTATGACAGCCCCTCAAAATGACGAAGAACGATTACTGTCCGCTGCGGAAACGGCAGGGCGAGCAGTGCCTCGGTGACCGCGTCGGCGGCGAAATCGCGTTCGGCCTCAGCGGCGGGTTCCGGGGCCGGGTCGGCTACCTCAGGGAGCAGGTCGAGGGAGCGGGCCGCTTTCGCCCGGGTGACCTTGTTCAGTGCCCGGCGGGTCACGATCTGGTAGAGCCAGGTGGAGAACGACGAGCCGCCCCGGAACCGGTCCAAACCCTCCCACGCGGCGATCAGCGCTTCCTGCGCGACGTCTTGCGCGTCGTGATGATCGCCGGTCAGGCGCAGGGCGACCCGGTAGGCCATGGCCGAGTGCCGCTCCACCAGGAGCTCGTACGCGTCCAGGTAGCCTTCCCGGGCCCGCGCCACCAGGTAGGCATCCCCCACGGCGGGGTAAGCCGCCCGCGGTGCTGCCTTCACTGTCCGACCCCCTGAATGCGGTCCGGATTCCCGGACCCCGACTCAAGTACCCGGACGAGGCCCGGGTATGCCACCGGGAAAGCACGGCGAGAAGACTGCGAGGATGCCCCGGCCAGCGGCAGCCCGGCCGCCACCCCGGGCCGTGACCGGCTCGCCACCGGCGACGGCCAGATCACCGTAGCCGAGAACGTGGTGCAGAAGATCGCCGGCAAGGCCTGCCGCGAGGTCGCCGGCGGGCACGCCATGGGCACCGGGGGCAGCCGGGCGTTCGGCGCGGTCCGCTCGCGCATCCCCGGCAGCTCCGGCCCCAACGTCGCCCAGGGCGTCGGCGTGGAGGTCGGCGAGAAGGAAGCAGCCATCGACCTGGACATCGTCGTCGAGTACGGCGTGTCCATCGCCGAGCTCGGCCGCAGCATCCAGCGCAACGTCAAGCAGGCGGTCGAGCGGATGACCGGCCTGCGCGTGGTCGAGGTCAACATCGCC